>DASSHR010000020.1:0-4896 GCA_035692745.1 Candidatus Limnocylindrales bacterium
TCGGACAACCTGCGCAAGGGCGCGGCGACGAACGCGGTCGAGATCGCGGAAGCGCTCGTCGAGCGCCGCTGGGTCAAGGCGCGCTCGCGGCGGCCGCGGATCGGCGCCGGGGCGCCCGCATGACGGTCGCGGGGGCGGCCGCGGACGGGACGACGGGCACCACGGGCACCACGGGCACGACCGGCACGACCGGGCCCACGGGCCAAGCGGTCACAACGACGGAGCAGCGCCGCGCAGCCCTCGAGGCCATCGCCGCCGAGGTTCGCACCTGCACCCGCTGCCGGCTGTCCCAGCAACGAACGAAGGCCGTGCCGGGAGAAGGCCACCCGGATACCGAGGTCGTCTTCGTCGGGGAAGGCCCCGGCCAGAACGAGGACCAGCAGGGCCGGCCGTTCGTCGGTCGGGCAGGGGAGCTGCTCGTGAAGTGGCTGGCCTCGATCGGCTGGCGCCGGCAGGAGGTGTTCATCACGAACATCGTCAAGTGCCGGCCGCCGGGCAACCGCGACCCGGAGCCCGACGAGATCGCCGCCTGCGCGCCCTACCTGCGCCGCCAGCTCGAGGTGCTGGACCCCGCCGTCGTGGTCACCCTCGGCCGCTTCTCCATGGGGCATTTCCGGCCCGGCGAGCGCATCACCCAGATCCACGGCACCCAGGCTGCGGCGCCGGCGGAGACCGGCACCCGCGACGCCGTGGCGTTCGCGCTCTTCCATCCCGCGGCCGCGCTCCGCAGCACCGAAGTGGAGCGCCAGAGCTACGAGGACATCGCGGGCCTGCCGCGCGTGCTCGAGACCGCCCGCGCGGCCCGCGCCACGCCGGCGGCGCCGGCGGACGCGCTCCACGAAGCGACCGAACCGGTCACCATGTCCGCTGCGGCCGCGCTCGATGTCGACGCCGCCGAGCCCCCCGCGCGTGATGACGACGCGCCGACGCTCTTCGAAGCGGAGCCCTGATGCCGACCACCAAGCCCACGTCGAAGCCTGTTCCGCCGGCGGATCCCGGCGACACGCCGCTCCGCATCATCCCGCTCGGCGGGGTGGGGGAGATCGGCAAGAACATGTACGTCGTCGAGTACGGCGACGACATCATCGTCATCGACTGCGGGCTCATGTTCCCCGACGAGGAGATGTTCGGCATCGACCTCGTCATCCCCGACGTCACCTACCTGCGCGAGCGCAAGGCGAACGTCAAGGCGTTCCTGATCACCCACGCCCACGAGGACCACGTCGGCGGCCTGCCGTACATCCTGCCGAACTTCCCGGGCGTGCCGGTCTATGCCTCCACGCTGGCGCGCGGGCTGCTCGGCATCAAGATCAAGGAGCACAAGCTCCACTCGAACCCGCTGCTGCCGCTGGATCCCGGCGACGAGCTGCAGATCGGGCCGTTCACCGCGATCCCGTTCCGGGTCGGCCATTCGATCCCCGACGCGATGGGCATTGCCCTGCGGACGCCCGTCGGGACGATCGTTCACACGGGCGACTTCAAGTTCGACCACACCCCGGTCGACGGCAAGCTCTCGGACTTCTCGATCATCGCGAAGCTCGGCGCCGAGGGCGTCATCTGCCTGCTCTCGGATTCCACGCGCGCCGAGAGCCCGGGCTACACGCCCTCCGAGCGCACGGTGGGCGAGGCGTTCCGGGAGATCATGGAGCCGCTCGACGGCCGCGTGATCGTCGCGACGTTCGCGAGCAACATCGCGCGCATCCAGCAGGTGCTCGACGCCGCCGCGACGTTCGACCGCAAGGTGAGCGTCATCGGGCGATCGATGGAGCAGAACTTCCGGATCGCCGCGGACCTCGGCTACCTCAAGTACGGGCCCGACCAGATCGTGCCGAAGGACCGGATCGGCGACGTGCCGGACGGGAAGATCGTGATCGCCACCACCGGATCGCAGGGCGAGCCGATGTCCGGCCTGGCCCGCATGGCGAACCGCGACCACCGGTTCGTCGAGATCGAGACCGGCGACACCGTGATCCTCAGCGCAAGCCCGATCCCGGGCAACGAGGAGTACGTCGCGCGCACGATCGACAACCTGTTCAAGGCCGGCGCGAACGTCATCTACCACGCGATCCGCCACGCCCACGTCTCGGGTCACGCGAGCCAGGAAGAGCTGAAGCTGATGCTCAACCTGGTCCGGCCCCGGTACTTCATCCCGATGCACGGCGAGTTCCGGATGCAGGTCCACCACGGGCGCCTCGCCGTCGAGACGGGCGTGAGCCCGGAGAACGTGTTCATCATCGAGAACGGCACGCCGATCGAGTTCTGGGCGGATGGGTCCGCGCGGCGCGGCCAGCCGGTTCCGGCGGGCTACGTGTTCGTCGACGGCCTGTCCGTTGGTGACGTGGGCGAGATCGTGCTCCGCGATCGGCGGGCCCTCGCCAATGACGGCATGTTCATGATCGTGGTCACGGTCGACAAACAGACCGGCACGGTCCTCGGGCGGCCCGAGATCATCACCCGCGGCTTCGTCCACGGCAACGAGCAGGACCCGATCATCGACGAGGCGATCCGGCGTGTCCTCGACTCCATCCAGAACCCGGGCGACCACATCAGCGAGGTCGCGCTGCTCAAAAGCCAGATCAAGGACGGGGTGTCGCGCTTCCTGTTCGAGCAGACGAAGCGCCGGCCGATGGTCTTCCCCGTCGTGGTGGAGGTGTAGGTGGCCACCCGACGACGGCGCCAGGCGCGCCGCCGCAGGTCGAACGGGCTGCCGTCCTTCCGGCTGCCCGATGTCGGCGCGGAGGTCACGCGCTCGCTCGTCGGCATCTCGCTGCTGGTCCTGGGCGCCATCACCCTGATCGCGTTCCTGCCCGGCGACGGCTCGGTCACGACGTGGTTCCAGGAGACCGTGGGGCCGTGGTTCGGCACGCTGCGCTGGCTGCTGCCGTTCCTGCTGCTCGCAACCGGCTGGTACATCGAGTGGGGCCCGGGCAAGGCACCGGGTTCCGGCTGGGGCCTGACGCTCACGGGCGTGGTGATCGCCTACGTCGGCCTGCTCGGCGCCGCGTCGATCTTCCAGCCGCTGCAGCCCGGGATCAAGAACAACGGCGGCGGCAACGTCGGCCGGCTGATCTCCGACGTGCTGCAGGGGCTCATCACACCGCTCGGCGCGTTCGTCGTCTTCCTGGCGATCGCGGTCATCGGGGTGATGATCGCGTTCAACCTCCGGCTCAGCCAGGTCGTGCGCCCCTTTACCTCCACGGCGCGCTGGGTCGGCTCGTCGGCCGCGGACAGCATGCGGCGTGCCCCGACCGACCCGCGCGTCGCGCAGGGACGAGCGGCGAACGGCAAACCCGTGGCTGGATCCGCGGCCGCCGCCGAGGTCGGGCTGCGCTCCGGTGGCCGGGTGCGCGGCGCTCGGATCGCGGCGGGCAGCGGCGAGGCAGCGGGTCAGACCGGCCTGTTCGGCGAGGATTCGCCGGCGCCGATGCCGTCGCCGGTGCCGACCTCCGCGACGTTCGCGCCGGCACGCACGCCGGGTTCGATCGGGGCCACGAACGGGAGCGGGACCGGGAACGGGAGCGGGAATGGCGCCACCGCCACGGCGGCAGCCGAGCGACCGAGGCCGCTGCGCGACCCGGACGACATCACCGACGCCTCGGATTCGCCACCGACCAAGGAGAAGATCGAGTACGTCCTGCCCCCGATCGACCTGCTCGATCAGGCCGTGGAGCGGGCGAACCCGGCCGGTGACGAGACCGTCCACCGGCGGACCGAGGACATCATCGTCAAGAAGCTGGCGAGCTTCGACATCCCGGCCCAGGTGGTCGGGCGGAATGCCGGCCCGGTCGTGACCCAGTACGAGGTCCAGCCGGCCGCGCACGTCAAGGTCAGCCGGATCGAGGCACTGGCCGACGACCTGGCGATGGCGCTGGCTGCCCGCACCCTGCGCATCGAGGCGCCGATCCCCGGCAAGTCCGCGGTGGGCATCGAGATCCCGAACCAGGACTTCAACGTCGTCACCCTGCGCGGCATCCTCGAGACGCTGGATTTCAACGCCTCCGGCTCGAAGCTGACCTTCGCGCTGGGGCGGGACGTCGCCGGCCGCCCGCAGGCGGTCGACCTCGCGAAGATGCCGCACCTGCTGATCGCCGGCGCCACGGGTTCCGGGAAGAGCGTCATGGTGAACGCGCTGATCACGAGCCTGCTGTGCAACGCCAGCCCGGACGACCTGCGCATGGTCCTCGTCGACCTCAAGCGCGTCGAGCTCGCGGCGTACAACGAGCTGCCGCACCTGCTCGTGCCGGTCATCACGGAACCCGAGAAGGCGAAGGCCGCGCTGAAGTGGGCGGTGAACGAGATGGAGGGCCGCTACCGGCGCTTTGCCGGCGCCACGGCCCGCAACATCCGCGCCTACAACGACTCGCGGGCCGATCCGGACGACCGGCTGCCGTACATCGTGCTCGTCATCGACGAGCTCGCGGACCTGATGATGCGCGAGGGCAAGCACGTCGAGGATCCGATCGTGCGGCTGGCCCAGAAGGCCCGCGCCACGGGCATCCACATGGTCCTCGCCACGCAGCGGCCGTCGGTCAACGTGGTCACGGGCCTGATCAAGGCCAACTTCCCGTCGCGGATCGCGTTCGCGATGGCGTCCCAGATCGACTCGCGCACCATTCTCGACGCACCGGGCGCGGAGGACCTCATCGGTCGGGGGGACATGCTCTACCAGCCGTCGGACCTGCCGCGACCCATGCGACTCCAGGGCGTCTTCGTCTCCGATCCGGAGATCGCGCGGGTCACCACGCATTGGAAGAGCCAGGTCGACGGCCAGGTGCACTACGACATGGCCATCCTCCAGAGCGACGAGGAAGGCACGAGGGAGGCGTCCAGCTTCGCCGACGACGACGTCGATCGGATGCTGCCCGCGGCGATCGACGTGATCCGGGAGTACGACCG
>DASSHR010000021.1:0-4857 GCA_035692745.1 Candidatus Limnocylindrales bacterium
AGGCGCGCCGGGCGCCACGCGGGCGCCCGGCGTCGTCGCCTAGAAGCCGGTGACGGCGAACCAGCGCCCGGTGGCGTTGGTGAAGAAGACCGCCGGAGCGAGGCACTGGGCCGGAAGGTCGATGACCGTGTCGATCGTCGCGTCCCCAGTGGCCGAGAAGGGCACCGTGCCCGTCTCCGCGACCTGCCCGTTGCTGCACGTCAGGATGGCCTTGCCACTGGTGACGGGGTTGACGCCGGTCGCCGTGATGACAAGGCCCTCCACGTCGACGTGCAGGCGGCCGTCGGTGAAGAGCTGGACGTGGCCGGCGTCGATCGACCAGGGCACGCCCCCGCCGGTGAGCCCGTTGAGCTCGAGGCTGCCGGTGGGCAGTCCCGTCATCGTCGAATCGAGGACCTTCGGGCCGCCGGCGGTTGCGCCGACCGTTGACGAGACGGCGAGCACGGCGAGCAGGGTGATGGCCAGGCCGAGACGAGCTGCGCGAACCATGTGAGGTCCTCCATATGCGGGCCAGTGACCCGATATGGATGCGTACGGCTGGAGCGGCGACTCGGTTCTCGGCGGCGGTCAGCCGCGCTCGAGGTACCGCTCGCGCTCCCACGGGTGGACGATCGAGTCGTACGTCGCCTGCTCGACGCGCGCAGCGTTCAGGTAGTGGTCGACGACGTCCTGCCCGAAGATCTCGACCGCCGCCTTCGAGGCCTCGAGCTCGTCGATCGCCTCGTACATCCCGCGCGGCATCCGGTCGACCCCGGTCGCGATGTAGCCGTTGCCCTTGAACTCCGGGTCGAGCTTCAGCTTGTGGTCGATGCCGTACAGGCCCGCCCCGATCGCCATCGCGTACGTGAGGTAGGCGTTCATGTCGCCGCCGGGAAAGCGGTTCTCGATGTGCAGGGCGTTGCCGTTGCCCACGAGGCGGAAGCCCGTCGTGCGGTTGTCGCGGCCCCAGACGACGTTCACCGGCGCCCACGACAGCGACGCGTAGCGCTTGTACGAGTTGATGAACGGGGCGATGAACACCGCGAGCTCACGCGACAGCGCCATCATCCCGGCCACGAAGTGGCTGAACTGCTTCGACATGCCATAGGGCAGGCCGGCCTTCGGGTCGTAGGTGAGCGGCCGCTCGCCGCTCTTGTCCCAGGTCGACATGTGCAGATGGCCCGACGAGCCGGTCCAGGTGTGGTCGGGCTTGGCCATGAACGTGATGCCCCAGCCGTTGAGGTACGCGATCTCCTTCGCGCCGTGCTTGAAGAGCACGCTCCGGTCGGCCGATTCGAGGACGTGGTCGTAGCGGATGTTGACCTCGTGCTGGCCGGGCGCCGCCTCGCCCTTGGAGAACTCGATCGGGATGCGCGCCTCGGTCATCTGGTTGCGCAGCAGGCGATGGAGCGGCTCGGCCTTCGTCGCCTGCAGGAGGTGGTAGTCCTCGTTGTAGGACCCGAACCGCTTCGGCGGCGCGAAGCCGTTCGCGGCCATCTCGTCCCACGATTCCCTGAGCACGTAGTACTCGAACTCGGAACCCGCCTTGATCGTGATGCCCGCCGCCGCGGCCTTCGCGATCTGGCCCTTCAGGATGGTTCGCGGCGAGACCGGGATCTCCTGGTGCGTCTCCTCGTCGATCGTGTCCGAGAGGACGATCGCGGTCTTCTCCAGCCACGGCAGGATGCGCAGCGAATCCCACACCGGCGACGCGATCCAGTCGCCGTAGCCGGTCTCCCAGTTCATGAGCCGGAACCCAGTCGGCGTGTTCATCTCCATGTCCGTACCCAGCAGGTACGTGCAGAAGTGGGCGCCGTGGTCGATCACCCCGTTGAGGAACGCCTCGCCCTGGACGCGCTTGCCCACGAGCCGGCCCTGCATGTCCGTGAAGGCCACGATGATCGTGTCGATCCGGCCCTCGCGGACCCAGCCCTCGAGCTCGGTGAGGGCGAGGTGCTTCTGGCCGTGGCCCTTGCCGCGCCCGTCCGTGCCGTGGGTTGCGTCGCTCATGCCGTTCCTCCGTGTCGCCCGATCAGGCCCGCGAGAGCTTGCCCGCAGCCTGGTTGAACTCCTGCTCGATGTCAGTGAGCTGCTGCTCAGCACCCATGGACCGCGGTCCCTTGAAGCGCTTCCTCGCCCAACCGACGTAGTAGAGCAGCAGCAGGAGCACCGTGATGACCATGAACGGCCACGAGATGTTGCCGCTCGTCGGGAAGCTGAAGAGGCCCATCAGCACGACGCACCATGCGACCGCAATCCAGGCGACGAGCTTGGACCAGCGGCCGAGGCTCCACACGCGATGGTTGAGCCAGTCCGAGGTCGTCGCGCCGAGGTAGATGCACATGCCGTACGCGGCGTACAGGAAGATCGTGCTGACCGCCGTGACGATGACGATCGCCGTCCCCGAGCCGACGATGAACGCCGCGACCGAGAACAGCCACGCCACGACGACGATCGCGGTCAGCGAGTTCGCCGGCGTGCGGTAGCGGCGCGAGACCTTCTTGAGCCAGCCCGACGTCGGCAGCCCGTCGTCGCGGGCGAACGCATAGAGCATGCGGCCGGCGGCAGCCACGGACGACAGCCCGCAGAACGCCATCGCGATCGCGATGCCCGCCGCGAGCACGTCGCCGAGGAACGAGCCCAGGTTGTAGACGAGGATCTCCTTCACGGCGATGCCCGTGCCGAAGTAGTACTGGCTCGCGCCATCCTGGAGCGGCGTGTCGAGGGTGGACGGGAAGAGCGTCGAGAGGCTCGGCGTATGGAGGGCCAGGGCCATCAGGAAGATGTAGCCCACGACGGCCGAGACCGCGACCGACAGGAAGACGCCCCACGCGCTCGAGACGCGAGCGCCGATCGTCTCCTCCGCGACGTGCGCGGAGGCGTCGTAGCCCGTGTACGTCCAATTTGCCTGCAGGAGCGAGAAGAAGAACGCGGCGATCAGCGGGTAGGTGCTGGCCGGACCGAACGCCAGGTGGATCGGGCCGATGTCGTTGTTCCCCATGCCCGCGGTGTCGAGCGGCCGGATCGCGAACAGGTCGAGGCCGGACTGGTCGGGCTTGCCCGTGAACAGCAGGAGCAGTGCCACGATCGCCACGATCGCGACGTGCCACCACACGCTCACCTGGTTGAGCGTGGCGACGAGATTGATGCCCGCGATGTTCATCGCGAGCTGGATGAGCATCAGCACGCCCATGGTGATCAGCTGGCCGTTGATCAGCCCGTTGTACGGCGCCGTGCCGTCCGCGCCGATGCTGACCACCGTGAAGGTGTTGAACGACCCGCCGAAGATCCGATCGATGATCGAGAGATTGATGAACCCGGCGGCCGCGTAGTTGATGCCGGCGACGATCGCGAACTGGCCGATCAGGTTCAGCCACGCGGTCCACCAGCCCCAGTTCTTGTTCTTCATCCGCGACGCCCAGTAATAGAGGCCGCCGGCGGTGGGGTAGGCGGAGGCGATCTCGGCCATGGCGGCAGCGATGCACAGGACGAAGATCGTGATGAGCGGCCAGCCCAGGGTCACGGCGGCCTTGCCCGCCCACGCAAGGCCGTAGTCGTAGAGGATGACCGCCCCGGTCAGGATTGAGATGATCGAGAAGCTGATCGCGAAGTTGCTGAATCCGCCCATCGTGCGGAACAGCTCCTGCGCGTAGCCGAGGCCGTGCAGGTCCTTGATGTCCTGCTGGATGGCCTCGTCGCGGGACGGACCGGGCACGGCGACCTCCCTCCAGTCGAAGCTCAGTACAGGAGCGTCGTGCCCTCGGGAAACTCGAAGTCGAAGGTCGTCGCGGGCAGCGCCGCGTCGGGGTCGAAGTGGATGACTTCTGCGTCTCGCGTCACCTCGCCGCCGACCGACTCCACGAGTCGCAGGATCACGCCCTCGACGCGATCGACGAACACCTGGAGGTGGTAATCGGGGCGATCGACGTAGCGCTCGACGGCGCGCGGGTGGTCGCACTCGACGACGATGGCCTCGCGCCCGGCCACGCGAT
Source organism: Candidatus Limnocylindrales bacterium (assembly GCA_035692745.1). Classification (GTDB taxonomy): domain Bacteria; phylum Chloroflexota; class Limnocylindria; order Limnocylindrales; family CSP1-4; genus UBA5189. The sequence continues at coordinate 3,972 of DASSHR010000021.1, forward strand.
CCGTGCCGGAGATCCACGTCGTGCCGGTGGAGAGCACGTTCTGGCAGTAGCCCGCCGGATGGACGAACAGCTCGGGAAGCGTCTCCATCGGCAGCGCGGTGATCGGGTCGTAGACGGTCGAGTTGCCGGGGTACGCCTTCGGGTCGAGGCCGCGCACCCGCGGGCGCACCGGCCGGCTCGTGCCCAGCTTGTGGCCGGCGGAGAACGTCCGAACGACCTCGCCATCCGAGATCCACAGCTCGTGGTGACCGGCGGCGGCATTGCCGGGCGTCGAGGTCACCACGCGCGCCAGGCCCGGATGGCGGATCGCCACGTCGACGGCCGCAACCTGCTCGCCGCGGGCGCCCCAGGTCCGTTCCTCGATGCGCATCTTCAGCGTCTCGAAGCGCCGCTCGGCGTCGCGCATGAACGTGAAGAGCTCGTCGATCGTGGGCAGCCCCGCGGGCAATGCCACGATCTCGGCGCGGCGCTCCCCGCGGCGGACGGGCACGAGCGCGGCGCGCTCCCAGCGTTCGGTGGTCATCGTCCGCGATTGTACCGGCGGCTCGGGCTTCCTCGACGGGCCGCCCGACGGCCCGCCCGACGGCTCGCCCGACGGCTCGCGAGGCGACCCGCGACTAGACTCGGGCCCGATGGACACCGCGCCCGACACGTTCCGGCTCGTCATGGGCCGATTCGCGACGGGCATCAGCGTGGTCACCACGCTCGAGGGCGGGGATCCGGGCAGACCCGCGGGCATCACCGTGAACGCGCTGTCATCCGTGTCCCTCGATCCGCCGCTGGTCATGGTCGCGCTGGATCGCAGCCGGTTCATCACGCCGATGGTCCGTGCGCACGGCCGCTACGCCGTGAACATCCTCGGCGACGGACAGCAGGCGCTCTCGGA
>DASSHR010000022.1:0-6904 GCA_035692745.1 Candidatus Limnocylindrales bacterium
TCAGCGACGTTGGCTTCGCAGCTCAAGGATGAAGCGCGAAACGGTTGCGACCACACGAGGCTTCCGGATGATCCCAGGCGCTCCCGCTCGGGTCCACCGCGCGCCGGACGGCTCGGCGAACCAGCTGGCGGGCTGGTGGACGCAGCGCGTGTCCGCGTTCGACACGTTGTTCCTCGTGTCCACCGTGCTGCTCGCTGCGAGCTTCCTCCCGGGCTTCTTCCTGCCGGGGAACGGCGTGATCCACAACCGCGACCTCGACAATGCGCTCGCGGGCATGATCGCGGGCGTCGCGGGGATGGCGGCGCTCCTGCAGTGGCTCCGATACCGCGAGGAGCGATCGCTCCCGGCCTTCCTGCTGAGCTGTGCGTTGCTCGCCCTGGCCCTCGCCAACGTGGCGCGAGCCGCGGTGACCTCGGCGGATCTCGAGCGCATCCTCGGCTATTCGATGGAGAACGGCAGCCAGGCCCCGGCCTATGCGTGGCTGGTCTCGCGATCCGTCGCCGGCGTGCTGTTCCTCGCCGCAGGCGTCGCTCGGGTCCGGTCATGGTCCGACCTTCGGGCCGGGGTGCGGGTCGTTGCCATCCTGGCAGCGGTCGCAGCCGGATTGGCCAGCGTGGTGTTCGCGATTGCGCAGCCCGTGCTGCCGGACCTGGTGCAGCTGCCGAACGGGATGGGTGCGCTGCCCGAGGCAAGCCCCGTCTTCGTGGTGCTGAACGCCGGGATCGCCTCGATCTTCGCCGCGGCCGCCGTGCTCCAGCGAGCCGCGTTCCGGCGGACGCACGCGCAGCGTGATGCGCTCCTCACCATCGCGCTCCTCGTGGCCGCCTTCGGACAGCTGCAGGCCGGCTTCGACGTGACCCTGTACGTCGGGCTGATCGGCGCCGGTGACCTCCTACGCGCCGGCTTCTACCTGGTCCAGATGCTCGCCTTCCGCGCGGATCTCCGCGGCAGCCTCCAGGAGCTCCAGCACCATCGTGACCAGCTGCTCCTGCTGCGGGAGGCTGAGATCGCACGGGCCATCGTCGAGGAGCGCTCCCGGCTTGCCCGCGAGGTCCACGACGGGCTCACGCAGGACCTGTGGCTCGCGCAGCTCCGGCTGGGCGAGCTCGCGACGCTCGTCGCGAGCGAGTCGGCGGCGCAGGACGCCGTCGTCGGTGTTCGCGATGCCCTCGAGGAGGCAGTGCGCGACGCGCGGCTGGCCATCGTCGCCCTGGACGTCGCCGCCTCACCGGCGCCCAGCTTCGTCGATTCGCTGCGGGATTACATCGAGCGTGCCGCGGATCGGCTGAGCTTCCGGGTCGAGGTCGCCATCGTGGGGACCGTCGCGGATGTCGGACCACGGACGTCGGCGGAGATCGTGCGAATCGTCCAGGAAGCACTCGCGAACGCACGCAAGCACGCGCAGGCATCCGTGGTCAAACTGTCGGTGACGGCAGCGGATGGCGAGCTGACCATCACCGTCGACGATGACGGCATCGGCATCGCGTGGCCTCTCCCCAGGGCCGGACGAGGGATGGCGAGCATGCAGGAGCGGGCACGGTCGATCGGCGCGACGATCCAGGTCGGGGGCCGGCTGGACGGTCCTGGGACCAGGGTCATGCTCACCCTTCCACAAGCCGCGTAGGTGCGCGCCATCCGCGTGGTGGTCGCGGAGGATCACCCCCTCGTGCGTGACGCGGTGCGGCGCGTCCTCGACCAGGACGGCATCGAGGTCGTCGGCGAGGCGGCCACCGTCGACGAGGCTCGGGAGCGGGCGATCGACGCACGGCCGGACGTCCTCCTCCTCGACCTCGACCTGCAGGGCGTGAGCGCCCTCCCGCTCATCGGCGAGCTCAGCGCGAGGCTGCCGCAGACGACCATCGTCGTCCTCACGGGCCAGGTCGCGGACCGGCTCGTCGGCGCCGCCGTGCAGGCCGGCGCTCGCGGCTATCTCACCAAGGACCTTCGCGCGGACGAGCTTCGGCGCGCGGTCCTCTCAGCGGCCGAGGGCGAGCTGGCGATGAGCCGCCGCCACTCCCGGATCGCGGTCGACTATCTCGCGGGCGTGATCGCCGATCCCGCCGGCGACTTCGGCCTGTCAGCTCGAGAGATCGAGATCCTGCGGCTGGTCGCCGAGGGCCGGCCGGATCGGGACATCGCCGAGCGGCTCGTGCTGTCACCGCGAACGGTCGAGAGCCACGTGGGCCAGATCCTGCGCAAGCTCGGCGTCCGGAACCGGACGGAAGCGGCGGCGCGCTATCGCGACCTGTCTGGCCTGCCCGCCGAGGAGGCGGGGCGCTAGCGCAGCCAGCGCTCCGTTACAGGACCCGCCGACCGGGCGCCATGTTCGGCGGCAGCGGGGTCGTCGCCACGATGTGCCGGCGATTGAGCATCGCGAACGGGTAGCGGGTGATGATCCGCCGGTCCGCCAGCGACCGGGTGCGCATGTCCGACATCGGGATGAAGCGTGGATCGTTCGACTCGACAAACGCGCCGAGCGTGCCGTCCTGCGGGATGAAGACGTTGCCCGAGAGCGTGTGGCCCGGCGTGACCACGATCAACGGCTCGGAACGCTTGTTGATCCGGAACTCGGGCATGACCGGGATCGGCAGCGGGGCCGGCTCGCCGATGAGCGTCACCTCGACCGGGCTGACCCAGATCGACTGCGCGGTGACCTTCGTGGCCTCGCCGTTGCGGCGCAGCACGGTGCAGTCCCGAAGCTCGATCAACCCGTCGTGGCTGTTGAGGAAGTCGGACAGGCGTCGAAAGCGCCCCAGCTCGACCGTGCCGGCGAGCCGCAGGTGCGGCCCGACGAGCTCGACCTCGATGCTCTGATCGGTGGCGGGCGCCAGGCGGGCCGGGGCCGGCAGCTCGCCGACGAGCATCTCCTCGAGATAGGTCGACGCATCGCCGTCGATCGCGCCGTGCTCGGTCGTCTCGCTGAGGCGAGTCATCGTGGCGTCCATCGCGTGCCTCCCGTCGTCGTTACTTGACCAGGCCGTACGCCGTGGGCACCGCGAACCACTCTTTCTGGTACGCGAAGTAGAAGTTGTTGTTGCCGCCGAGCGTCAGGTCCCAGCAGATGAACTGCAGCGCCAGCGTGGTGTCGCCACCACCGGAGCCGCACGACCCGCCACCGAACTGCACCGGGCCGCCTGCCGCGTACACCGTGCCCGACAGGGTCACGCACGCGCCGCCGGTCATCGAGATCGTGGGCTGTGTCTGGCCGGATCCGGTTGGAGCGGGCGTCCGCGCCTGCCAGATCACGAGGTTCTTGTACGAGGCGAACGTCGTCCGATTCGCGACGATGGAGTCGTTGTTCGGGTTGTAGGCGCGAACCTGGAAGATGCCCTGCGCCCCGACGGAGATCGGGTCCTGGTTCGCGTTCCAGCTGGCGCTCGTCGTGCTCGGGGCGTTGTACAGGAGCACGCCGCACGACGACGGGATCGGCGTCGCCGCCGTGGGCTTCGGGCACTTCGTGATGAACGTCTGCTCGACCTGGGCGTCGGTCTTGGTCTTCGCGAAGTCGGCCTTGGCGTTCACGTCGGTGTAGCCCGACGCGAGCGACGGGATCGAGAAGATTCGGGCGCTGGCGCTCTTGAGCTGCAGGCCGCCGCCACGGATGTAGTAGACGCCCGGTCGAAGCAGCAGCGTGTTCGGGATGTTGGTGCCGCCGCCCGCGATGATCCCGCCCGTGTACGTGCCCGGCGTCAGGATGCACGGGTCCTGGTTCTTGCAGATGCCCTGCCCGGTGCCCGACATGTTGACCAAGGGCAGCGACGCGTTCGAGCCGAGGCAGTTCGATACGGCATCGACCGCGTTGCACGGCTTGACGAGGCCGCTCAACGGGTCCGGGATGATGGGCCGCGCATGCTCGACCGGGGTCGGGGTGATGTGGTCCGCCGTGCCGGTCGCGATCTCGCCCGCGACCCGGATGGTGGAGCTGTTGACCATCGTCATGGAGAACGCGGCGTTCTGCGCCTTCATGGCGCCGTTCGTGTTGTCCGATCGCGTGCAGATGGAATCCACGATGATCGAACCCTCAAAGGTGGCGGTGATCCCACCGTTCACCAGGAACGAGGGGCAGCCGCGGCGGTTTGCCGGCCACGAGGTGTGGGACGGATCCAGGAGCGCGACCGAGAAGTCGCCGTTGCTCACCTGGCCGTTGATCGCGGTGCTCGCGGTGGCGACGCGCAGGTTGCCCTGTCCGAAGAACGCCGGCCCGAGGTCCGTGAGGTTCACCGAGACCGCGAGGTTTGCGAACACGGCGTCCGTCGCGCAGGTCACCGACATGCCGGACAGGCGTGCGTTGCTCCAGCCGAGGTTCGACTGGACGCTCGATTTCGCCGCGAGGTACAGGTCGTTCGAGCCATCCGTGGCGGTGGAGGACACGCGGGCGCTCGTGCACACGCCGCCGTTGTTGATCATGAGATTCGCCGCGGCGAGGGCCGCGGAGTCGCCCGCGTTCTGCAGGTTCCGACGCAGGACGAGCGTCTGCGCGCCGCTGTACAGGACGGCGGCCATCCCCAACAGCACGACCATGAAGAATGCGAACAGGACCAGCACCTGGCCGCGCTGTTCGCCGTCGTTGCCGTGGCCTTCGCCGCGGGCGGGATGTCGTGCCATCTCGAGCCTCAGTTGTTGACGATGACAGTGGAGCTGCCGGAGAGGTCGAACCCCTCCATCCCGACGAGGGACGGCAGGACGAGGTTCAGGCGGCTCGTGACCGTGACCGTCACGAACGCGCCGCGGTCGTTGCTGGCGCCGCTCTGGTCGGTGTTGCCGGTGCACGGGGTCGTGGCGTAGTAGCAGACGGACACGACGATGTCCGACCCGGGCGCGACGAGGCTGCCGCGCGTGCTGATCCGCGTCGGCTCCTTGGAATCCGGCGACCACGTGGGGCAGCCGGAGAGGGGCGCGCCGGCGAGGCTCGGGCCGGTGGGGCAGGCGGTGATATCCGATCCGCCGTGGACCGAGGCGTACCGCGCGCCTTCGCGCGCCGCGTTGGCCAGCGAGTCGTTCGCCCAGACCGCGCGACCGATGTCGAGCGTGCCGATGCACAGCAGCAGGAAGACCGGCAGCACGACGGCGAACTCGACCAAGCCCTGACCGCCTTCGCGGCGGCGGGCTCCTCGAAGGCTCATCGGCCCACCAGCACCTTGAACGACCGCTCGGACCGGATGGTCCAGCTGCCGTCCTGCGTCAGGAGCGGGTAGGCGAACAGCGGCCGGAACGTCATGCACGCCGTCACCGTGGCCGCGGCCATGGGATACGAGGCGCTGCCGCCGTCGGCGCTGCTCGTCGATGGGGTCGAGAGGACGGCCCACACCGTCGGTCCGGCGCACGCCGTCTGGCTCGAGCTCTTCGAAAAGGCCGCGTTGACCTCGCGGTCGAGGACGGTCTTCGCATCCGACGACGGCGCCGCGGTGCAGGGATAGGTCGCGCAGTAGTTGCCGGAGTCCGTCGGGTCGTAGTACCCGCCCGAGGTCGTGTAGCCGGGGTCAGTCGCGACGTACTGCGCCGCGTCGCGCGTGGCCGACTCGAGGTTGACCCACACCGCGAACACGCGCGAGAAGTCGAGGAGGACGCCGACGAGCGCAAGCAGGATCGGCGCGACGAGCGCGAACTCGACCAGTGATTGGCCTCGGGTGGAACGCTTGCCCAACGAACGGATGCCTCACATGCGACAACAGACGTGCATGGAGGATCGTCGGGCGGGTCGCTGCCCGCGTCACTTCGGGCAAGTACGGGTTCGAGCTACCGGTGCAGGTGCGGGAAAGTACGGAGCGCTACTTCGTCTCGTCGGGCAGGAGCGGGCGCAGCGAGAAGCTGTAGAACGTCCCGCCACTCTGGAGGGTCAGGCCCTGGAAGCCGCCCTCGATGCCCTTGAGGCCGAGCTTGGCGACGTCATCCGCCGTGAGCGTGTGGAGCAGCAGGAGCTCGTTGCCGTCAGCCTTGAAGTCTGCGGGCGTGATGGTGGTCCACGGCCAGTCGACCGGCGGGTTGAACGCCGCGTCCAGCGGCATGAGGATCCCGCGGTAGGTGGTGGGCGTGTACAGGTCGCTCTCGCCGACGATGGCGCCGAAGCCCTGGAGCCGGTCGTTCAGGCCCACGAGCGCCGCGATGATCGGGCCGCCCTGGGGCTGCATCTCGATCGACAGCGGGCTCGCGGAGACCGTCTTGGTGAGGCCGTTCGCGTTGATCGTGAACGTCGTGGTCGGGAGGTCGGCGCCGGAGCCCATGTAGGTGGCGGCAGCGTCCTGGAGGCCGCCCCGGCCGAGCGCGTCCTCGAGGAGGGACTGGATCGCCGGCTCGGTCAGCCGGACGGTCCGGAACGGCGACAGGGGGCTGACCGAGCCGATCGGCTCCGGCAGCGGGGCACTGACGTCGCGCCAGACGACCCGGCCGTCGCCGTACAGGGTGAAGATCGGCGCGTTGGTGGCGAGGAAGTCGATCGGGACGAAGCCGCCGCCGGACTCGAGGCGGAGGACCACGTCGCTGGCGCCGGTGGGGTGCTGGATGCCGGCGAGGGTGGTGGGGGTCGGATTGGTCGTCGGGCCTGGGGAGCCGGAGGCGCCTGGGGTCCCGGTGCCGGGCGTGCTGGTGGGCCCGACGGCGGGGGAGCAGGCAGCGACGATGGCGAGCAGGATCGCCGGCGCGGCCAGGCGCGAAGGGCGCGCGGAAGGCAGCCTGGCGTCGGTGGTCATGGCCGCGAGACGACGCTCGGGGCGCTTCGGTTCCTTGCGGTGCCGCGGTGCACCGAGGCACGGTTCGTCCAGCGTTCGCGCGTTCGCATTCCGGCTTGACAGCGACCCGTACCTTGGCCGCCTAGGTTCCGGACGGGGATGCGGAACGGCCTTGACCCTCATCGGAGGACGTACGCGTGTACGAGGACCGCACCCTCTCCTGTCGTGACTGCTCGGAC
>DASSHR010000023.1:0-10095 GCA_035692745.1 Candidatus Limnocylindrales bacterium
GTCGAAGGGGGTCGGCGTGTACTTCGTGACCCAGGCGCCGACCGACGTGCCATCGTCCGTCCTCTCGCAGCTCGGCAATCGCGTGCAGCACGCCCTGCGGGCGTTCACGCCCGAGGACGCCGACGCGTTGAAGAAGACGGCACGGACGTTCCCGATGACCGACTTCTACGACGTCGAGCAGGCGATCACCTCGCTCGGGATCGGCGAGGCCCTCGTGACCGTGCTGTCGCCGCGCGGCGTGCCCACGCCCCTGGCCGCGACCCGGCTCATCGCGCCGGATTCGCTGATGGCCGCGCTGCAGGCCTCCGAGCTGCAGGGCCGCGTCGCGATGAGCGCCCTGTTCGCGAAATACGGCCAGACGGTCGACCGGGATTCGGCCGCGGAGCGCCTGGCGGCGCGCGTGGCTGCCGGCCGGGCCGCAGCAGCGCAGTCCGCGGCGGCGTCTGGCGGGGCCGTGTCCGGCGGCGCCACGGCGGGCACGCCCGGCATCCCCGGCACGCCCGGCAGCCCCGGCGGGATGACCGATGCGCAGTACCGGCGCGAGATCGAGCGCCAGGTCCGCGAGGATGCGCGCGACCAGCGGGCCGTCGAGAAGGCCGCCGAGCGCCAGCGCAAGGCGGAGGCGCTGGAACGCAAGCGCGAGGAGCGCGCGCACCAGCGGAGCATCGACAACGCGATTCGGACCGGCGGCCGGGTCGTGACCTCGCGGATCGGGCAGGACCTGCTCCGCGGCGTGTTCGGGACGATCTTCGGGCGCAATCGCTAGGGCCCGCCCAGCGCGTTTTCCCCGGTTGGACGAAACTAGGGTGGATGCTCGACCTGGGCTCGTGGCTGCAGCGCCCCAGCACCCCGTTCGAGCTCCGGCACGCCTCGACGGACCGGCCCTTCTTCGTGAACGTCCCTGCGCGCCGGTTCCTGGTCATCGAAGGGACCGGCCAGCGCCACGCGGATGACTTCACGATGGCGACGACGATCCTCCGGGAGGTGCACCAGCATCTCCGGTCGAAGCTGCGCCATGACGCGTTCTCCGAGCGGGCCCAGCCCGTCCTCGAGGTGCGATCCGTTGTGCCGCCCGGGCTGACCGCGATGGAGCTCGCGGAGCTCCTCGACGCCCGCGATGACCTGCGCTGGGCCCAGATGCTGGAGCTGCCCGGCACCGCCACCGCGGCGCTGGCCCACCAGGCGATCGACCACGTGCGATCCTCCGCGGGACGCCAGGTGCCGCTGGTCCATCTGATCGTGCTCGAGGAGGGACCATCCGTCCAGCTGTTGCGGGTCGGCGAGACCGATCGCATCCCCGCGATCATCCGGCTCTTCGAGACGGTGGCATCCCTGGGCTTCCACGATGCGGGGCTGCTCCACGAGCTGCTCCTGACGGATCCATCCCGCGTCCCGGCGTATCGCTCGAGGACGATCGTCCGCCTGCCCGTCGCGCACTAGGCGGCCAGGCGGCCAGGCGGTCCGACGGGACATCCCCCGTACACTCGGCAGGTGCCGAACCACACGCGGAGCGACGCGCCGAAGCCCGCCGCTCGGACGGCCGCGGACCTCCTCGTCGCTTGCCTCGAGGCCGAGGGCTGCGAGTACGTGTTCTCCGTCCCGGGCGAGGAGACGCTCGACCTGCTCGAGTCCCTCCAGCGCTCGCACGACCGCGGCGGTGAGGGCGCCATCCGCCACATCACGACCCGCCACGAGCAGGGCGCGGCGTTCATGGCCGACGTGTACGGTCGGCTCACGGGTCGCGCCGCCGTGGCGATGGCGACGCTCGGACCCGGCGCCACGAACCTGCTGACGGGCATCGCCGACGCGTACCTGGATCGCGCGCCCGTGGTCGCCCTGACCGGCCAGGCGTCGTCCGACAAGCTGCACAAGGAAGCCCACCAGGTCGTCGACGTCGTCGACATGTTCGAGCCGGTGACGAAGTGGAACGCGCGGATCGAGCACACGGCCGTCATCCCGGAAGTCATCCGCAAGGCGTTCCGCGTCGCGCAGCTGGAGAAGCCCGGGCCCACCCACGTCGAGCTGCCCGAGAACGTCGCCGGCACCGTGCTCGCGCCGGACGACCCTGCCCAGCCGCTCACGCCCGGCCGCGCGTACCTGCCCGAGCCGTCCCATCCGGCGATCGCGCACGCGGCGCGGCTCATCAACGAATCCCAGCGCCCGATCATCCTCGCCGGCAACGGGGTGCTCCGGCGTCGTGCCTCGGAGCAGCTCCGGGCGCTCGCGAAGGGGCTGCACGCACCCGTGGCGGCGACGTTCATGGGCAAGGGCGCCGTCGACGATCGATCGCATCTGTCGCTGATGGCCGTCGGGCTGCAGGCGCGCGACCACGTGCTGACGGGGTTCGATCGGGCGGACCTCGTGATCGCGGTGGGCTATGACCTCGTCGAGTACGCGCCGTCGCGCTGGAACCCGGGCGGATCGAAGCGGGTCATCCATATCGACACCCAGCCGGCGGAGATCGATGCCGACTACCGGCCCGAAGTGGAGCTCATCGGCGACATCGGTGGCGCGCTCGAGGAGCTGCTCACGGCCACCCTGCCGGGCGGCGTCGGCGGCCGATCCGCCAGCGAGCGCCACGAATCCCGCGAGACGCTGGTCCACGCGGACCTGCGCACCGCGCTCCTCCAGGACCTCCACGCCGGCGAGACCGGCGACGCGTTCCCGATCACGCCCCAGCGGGCGATCTTCGACCTCCGGCGCGCGCTCGATCCCGACGACATCGTCGTGAGCGACGTCGGCGCGCACAAGATCTGGGTCGCGCGGCTGTACCAGGCGTACGAGCCGAACACGGTGATCATCTCCAACGGGTTCGCGTCGATGGGCATCGCGCTGCCCGGCGCGATCGCTGCCAAGCTCGTCCATCCGGACCGGCACGTCGTTGCGCTGTGCGGCGACGGCGGCTTCCTGATGAACGCCCAGGAGCTCGAGACGGCGAAGCGGATCGGGGCGGGGATCGTCACCGTGATCTGGCGGGACAACGGCTATGGGCTCATCGACTGGAAGCAGCGCAACGCCGGCGGCCGGCCATTCGCGGTCGAGTTCGACAATCCGGACTTCGTGAAATTCGCGGAATCGTTCGGGATCCCGGGCTTCCGGCCGGAATCGGCGGACGACCTGTACCCGACCCTGAAGCGCGCGCTCGACCTCGACGGCCCGTCCGTGATCGATGTCCCGATCGATTACGCGGAGAACGTCCGGCTCACCGAGCGCCTGGGCGCGCTGGCCGGGCTCTAGCCGGGGCTCCGGGCTACTCGTCCGCCACCTTCCGCCCGGCGCGCAGGAAGCTGAACGACTTTCGACCGGCCGGCTGGGCATTGCGCCCGCCGCCGCCCCCGCCACCGACGCTGACCGCGTCGCCGCCAAGGGGACCACCGCCACGAGGCCCCACGAATGGGCCGCGCGGTGCGTCCGGCCGGAAGAGATCCTCCGACTGGGCCATGGGACCCCAGCGAACCGGCTCCACGGGCGGCGTGTCGGCGACCACGGGGATCGGGACCTCGTCGCGCTGCTCGAGCGCGGCGATGTCGACCCACGGCAGGTCGCGATCCGTGCCCGGACGCCCGAGCAGGTAGCCCTGGCCGGCGGTGATGCCGAGCCGGCGGGCGGTCCGGAGCTGCGAGGACGTCTCGACGCCCTCGGCGATCGTGCGGGCGTTCATCCGCTGCGCGACCTCGACGATCGAGCGCAGGACCGAGTGGGTCCGGTCGTCGCCGGCGCGCTGGACGAGCGACAAGTCGATCTTCACGACGTCGAACTGGAACTGGCTCAGGAGGCGAAGGCCGGCATTGCCCGCGCCCACGTCGTCGGCCGCGACCCGCACGCCGGCGATCTGGACGCCGCGCAGCGCGACTCGCAGCCGCTCCGGATCCCGGATCGCCTCGCGTTCCGTGAGCTCGAGGATGACGCGACCCGGCGCGAAGCCGTGGCGGCGCAGGATCGCGAGGAACGCGGTCGCCGAGAACTGCGCGGATTCGAGCGTGCGCGGCGACACGTTCACCGAGAGCGTGACGCTGTCGTCCATGTCGCGCGCGCCGCGGAGGACCACCTCCAGCGCAGCCCGGTCGAGATCGTGGACGCGGCCCGCGACCTCGGCCGCATCGAACAGCGCGCCGGTGTGCGCGAACGTCGACTGCGTGGGCACGCGGACGAGGCCTTCGTAGCCCATGACCCGTCCGGTCTCGAGCTCGACGATCGGCTGGTACACCGGGGTGAGCGAGCCCGCTTCGATGACGGCGGTGATCGCGCTCGACAGCTCGGCGCGCATGCCCTCGTCCACGTGGCCGTGGTCCTTGTCGGGGTCGTAGATCGTGACCACCGTGCGGCCCGCGCGCTTGCCGCGGTACAGCGCGGCGTCGGCCTGGGCCGTGAGCTCCATGCGCGTCGTCCCGAACTCGGGGCAGGCGGTCACGCCGGCCGAGAACGAGATCGGCGCGCGGTACTCGCCGTGCGTCCGATCCTCGAGGCCGCGCTGGAGGAGGCGCCGCGCGAGCACGATGGCGCCGCCGACGTCCGTGTGCGGGAGCAGCAGCGCGAACTCGTCGCCGCCGACCCGGAACGCGGCGTCCGTGTTGCGGATCGTCGAGGAGATGAGGGCGCCGACCTCGGACAGCAGCTGGTCGCCGACCGCGTGGCCGCGGGTGTCGTTGATCCGCTTGAACTCGTCGATGTCGATCAGCACGAGCGAAAACGCCGTGCCGTAGCGATGGGCGCCGTCGACCATGCGCGCGACGGCTTCCTGGAAGGCACGGTGGTTGCCGAGCCCCGTCAGTGAATCGCGCAGCGCCGCCTCGCGCGCGGTCTCGTACAGCTCGCGGAGGGTCGTCCGCTGGGATTCGAGCTGGGCCGCGGGGCGCAGGATCTGGCGAGCCATCCAGATCGTGAACACGACGAGCAGCAGGAGCATCGCGGCCAGGGCGGCGAGGGCCTGGACCGGCATGGCAACGAGCGGGATGGGGGCCGCGACGACGATCTGCCAGCCGGTGACGCCGGGCAGGCTCAGCGTGGCCCGCCCGTCGGAGTCGTGGGTGGCCATCGTCGCGATGTCGAGGACCTCGCCGGGCAGCGCGCTCGGGTCGAAGGCGCCGGAGCTCTCGGCGAGGACCGTGCCGGTGGGATCGCTCAGCCGCAGGACGCGGCCGGGCATGTCCGCGCCGGGCACGGATGCGGCGAGCAGGGACGGCACGGAGACGGTGCTGATGATCGTGCGCGCCGGCTTGACGCCGCTCTCCGTCGACTCGACGACGAGCAGGCGATAGCCCTGGCCGTCGGTCCCCGGCACCGATGCGAGGCCGGTGACGATGAGCTGCGGCGGCAGGGTCTTCGCATCGAGGGGCGTTCCGAAGCCGGAGACCACGCCATTGCCGTTGAGCAGCGTCGCGGCGAGCACCTCGCCATCGGTCGCCTGGCCCCGATCGCCGGCGACGAAGTCGGAGAGGCGCGAGTAGGCGGCGGACTTCTCCGATACCGCCGCGTCCGCGGCGGCGGCCGCCTCGATGGCAGGATCGTCGAGCAGCAGGCGCTCGGCGGCCTGGATGCGCGAGACCTCGCGCTGGAACGACGCGACCGCGGTCTTGGCCTGGTCGGCGAGCCGCTCGTGATGGGTGACCCGGGCCTCTTCGGCCACGGCGCGGACAAGGGGCGAGACGGCCGCGATGGGCAGGATCGCGACGGCCAGCAGCGTCAGCCCAAGGCGAAGCTTGACGAGCCGGAGCGTGTCACGGCCGTCGAGGATCGGGTCGCGCGGGCTGTCGTGGTGCTGGGGCCAGGCGTGCATGCAACCTCAGGGCGTTGCTGTTGCCCCCATGAGGCCAGTTCCCCGTGCGCCAGCGCACCCACCCGTTCGTCCCTGCACCGCCATCCGCTCGGGTCACGGCCGCCGCTCCGATCGGGGCAGGCGCGGGCGCGCGATCAGCACGGCCGGGGGCGCGCGGCGGGCGCGCGGCGGGCGCGCGGCGGCTAGCGGCGGAGGGTCTGTCCGGGCTGCAGGCCGTGGACGCGGACGTCGCCGAGGCCGCGCGCCGCGAGCTCGTCGCGCAGCTCGCCGGGCGTGCCGGCGAGGATCGGGAACGTGCCGTAGTGGACCGGGATCACCTCGCCGACCCCGAGCAGCTCGACCGCCAGTGCGGCCTCGCGGGGGCCCATCGTGTAGTGCCCGCCGATCGGCAGGATCGCGACATCCGGCCGGTAGAGCTCGCCGATCAGGCGCATGTCGCCGAACACGTTCGTGTCGCCCGCGTCGTAGATCCGGCTGCCATCCTCGAGCTCGATCACGAAGCCCGCCGGCTCGCCGAGGTAGCGTGGCAGGCCGTTCTCGTTGTCCCAGTCGCCGGCCGAGTGGTCGGCCGAGGTCATCGTCACGCGCAGCCCGGCCACGTCGGCGGTGCCGCCCTTGTTCATGCCGATGACGTCCTCCGGCGCCGCGTAGACGCTCGACAGCCAGAGCGTCAGCTCGTGCATCGCCGGCCACTTGGGGCGGGTGCGGCTCGCGATGGGGATGGCATTGCCCATGTGGTCCGCGTGGCCGTGGGTCACGAGCATCACGTCGCACGCATCGACGGTGTCGGGCGATCGCGGGCTCGCCGGGTTCGCGAACCATGGGTCGATGAGCACGGTCGCGCCGCCCGGCGTCGTGATCTCGATGCACGCGTGCCCGTACCAGGTGATCGCCGTCGCGCCGCCGGATTCCATCAGTCGAGGCACCTCCGGGCCGAATCGTATGCGCGCCGCCGGGCCGCGCATTGCGTCCGCATGACAGTCAGGGAGATCGCTGGCACAATGCGCCAGTCCTCCCAGGTTCTGTCCGAACCGGTACGCCACGAGTCGCTGCGCAAGCCGGTCGGGAGGTTCGAACCCCAGCCACACCCGCCGCGGATGGCGTTGCGCGTCGCTGCGCGCCGAAGACTCGACGGGCCGTCAATTCGCTGTCGCTCGCCCCCGAGCGGCTCCTGGTAGAAAGGAGAACGGGTAGCGCCGCAGGCGTGCCCAACAAGTTCATGCGCAATTCCATCCGCGCGGTGGTGGTGGCACTGGCCATCGCCCTCATCCTGCCGGCAGCGGCCTTTGCCTACTGGCCCGTTGCCAACCGCTACTCGTACGTCAGCCAGGGCTACCACACGTATCACAAGGCGTACGACCTCGCCTCGTACAAGGGCACCCCGGTCAAGCCATTCCGATCGGGCAAGGTCGTCTATGTCGGCTACAAGGCCAATTGCGGCGGTCTGCAGGAGTACATCTACCACGGGAACGGGCTGTATTCGGCCTATTTCCACCTCAGCGCCGAGTACGTCTACAAGGGCAAGTGGGTCACCGCCCAGACGACCACGATCGGCCGCGTCGGCACCAGTGGCTGCACCACCGGTCCACACCTCCACTTCGAGATCTGGCACGGCTATCCGTGGCACAGCGGGTCGTACCGGGTCAACCCCTGGAAGTACATCGACTCGGGGACCTGGCTCCCGTATCGATACCGCTAGCGTCGATCGGGTAGCGCCGGGTACCTGGAGGGGCCGCGGAGGGGGCCGCGGCTACACTCCCGACGTGCCCGCGGAGCGCATCGGCGAGAGCCTCGCCTTCATCAACTGGACCGTCCTGGCCACGCTCGGCGTCGGGACGTTCGTGACCGTCGTGGCCGGTCGACTCCGAACGGAGGCCACGAAGGGCTACCTGGGCTTCACGGCCCTCAGCGCCGCCGTCTTCGCCCTGCTCGCGTGGCTCGCCGACGGCGGCCTGCCCGTCCTCTCGCCCGATCTCGCGCTGCGCGCCGATCCGGCCTGGGATGGGCCGCGGCGCGTCGCCCTCCTCGCCCTCGCTGCGGTGTCCCTGGTCTATGCCGTCCGGCTG
The DNA here is from genome assembly GCA_035692745.1 of Candidatus Limnocylindrales bacterium. GTDB lineage: Bacteria > Chloroflexota > Limnocylindria > Limnocylindrales > CSP1-4 > UBA5189. The sequence continues at coordinate 7,843 of DASSHR010000023.1, forward strand.
TTCGGTGGCCACCGGTCCGTCGCCATCGCGGTGGTGGGGCTCGTGGCAGCCGGCGCGTCGCTCGTCACCGGAGCCCTCGCGTGGGGCGGCGGCGGGTTCGCGTCGCTGTTCCTGGTCGTGGAGCTGGGCGCCATGTCGGCCGTCCTCGGCGGCGTCTGGGCATCGATGATCCTCGGCCACTGGTACCTCGTGACCCCGAAGCTGCCGGAGCTGCCGCTCGTCCGCTTCTCGCGCTGGCTCGGCTGGGCGCTCGTCGCGCAGCTCGTGCTGTTTGGGCTGTGGATCGGCCTGGGGGCTGGGCCGGAGGGGTCGCCCGCGTTCGCGGCGCTGGTCGGCCCCTGGGCGCTGTTCGTGTGGCTGCGCCTGCTCGTGGGCCTGGTGTTCCCGCTCATCGTTTCGTGGGCGGCCGTCCAGACCGCGCGTTCCCGGTCAATGGAGTCGGCGACGGGCCTGCTGTACATCAACGTCGGCACGATCGCGGCCGGCACGATCCTCGCCGCCGGGCTGTACTTCGGCGCGGGGCTGCTCGTCTGACGGAGGCAGTCGCATGGTGACGTCCGAATGGTGAAGTCCGATCGCACCTGGTCGCCGACCGACACGGATCTCGACTGGATCGAGGCGACGTCGCGCCCGCTTCATCCGGTCCTCGTGTCGATGGAGGAGGCCGCCGAGCCGGAGCGGATCCCGATCCTCAGCCGCGACAGCGGCCGGATGCTCGCCGTGCTGGCGTCGGGCCGCCGTCGGATCGTCGAGGTTGGCACGGCGATCGGCTACTCGACGCTGTGGATGGGCCTGGCCCTGCCGCCCGACGGCACGATCGTGACGCTCGACCCGGATCGTGCCCGGACCGACCGGGCGCGCGAGTTCTGGCGCGCGGCGGGCCTGCCGGACGCCCGGATCACGGTCGTGAACGAGCCGGCGCTCGAGGCATTCGCGGGTTCGTCGACGGCGCTGGCGGGACCGTTCGACATGGTGTTCATCGATGCGCTGAAGGACGAGTACCTCGCATACCTGACCGCGCTGATGGATCGGCTTGCGCCTGGCGCGCTGGTCGTCGCCGACAACGTGCTGTGGAGCGGTCGAACGTCCGGCGCGCGCCCCTCGCGGCCGGGCGACGGCTCCGATGCCCTGCGCGAGTTCTGCGCCCGTGTCTCGGCGGACCCAGCGTTCGAGACCACGATCCTGCCGATCGGCGACGGGCTGCTGGTGGCGGCGCTGCGTTCGTGAGGTCCCGCCGGTGAGCTCCACGTCCCCCGGCGCCGAACCCGGATCGGCGGCGGCGCGGCTCCGCATCCACGTCCGCCTGTTCGCCATGCAGCGCGAGCTTGCCGGCACGCGGACGCTCGACGTCGAGGTGTCGCCCGGCGCGACGATCGACGACGCCTGGGCGGCGCTCGTTGCCCGGTTCCCGGTGCTGGCGCCCGGCCGTCCGGCGGTTCGGTTCGCGCATAACGGGGCGTATGCGCCCGCCACAACGCCGCTCGCCGACGGCGACGAGGTGGCGATGATCCCGCCGGTGAGTGGCGGGGCGGGCGAGCCCGCCGGCGACCGAGGGGCGGGACCGTCCGGCGACCGAGGGGCGGGACCGGCCGCCGGCCACGGAGAGGCGGGACCGGCCCGCGACCGAGAGGCGGATTCCGCCGCTCTCCCGGCCAGTGCCGTCCGGATCATCGAGATCCAGGAGGCCGCGTTCGCCCCGACCGTGCTTGCCGACCTCTCGGCGCGGCTCGCCTCGCCCGAGGACGGCGCCGTCGTCGGGTTCCTCGGCGTCACGCGCCGATCGCCCGGCACGCCCGCCCCGGGCCAGGAGGCCGCCGCGGCCGCGCACGCCGGCCGAGCCGTGACCTCGCTGGAATACGAGGCGCTGCCCGAGCTGGCACGCAAGGTGATGGCGGAGATCGCCGACGAGATCGCGGCACGCTTCGGAGTCGAGCGTCTCGCGATCGTGCACCGCACCGGTGAGGTGCCGCTGGGCGAGGCCTCGGTCGCGATCGTCGCCTGCTCGCCGCACCGCGACGCCGCGTTCGAGGCGGCCCGCTACGCGATCGACGAGACGAAGGGGCGCGCCCCGATCTGGAAGGCCGAGCGCTTCAGCGACGGCAAGGTATGGATCGGCGAGCCGGCACGGAGCGGCCCGGCCGAGGGCTGACACTCGGGCGTGTCCCCGAAGAAGCTCCCGCCCGCGCGACCATCCGCGGGCCGCCGGCAGCGCGGATGCACGCACCATGTGCACAACGGCGGCTACGTGGGCAT
>DASSHR010000024.1:0-11288 GCA_035692745.1 Candidatus Limnocylindrales bacterium
CGCTCGAGAAAGCTCATCGACGAACGCCCTCCCTCGATTGGCCGGCTGGCTGTCCGAAGCGTACCCGCGGTGCGGCGGCCGCGGGAGCAACCGGGGCATGCCACGGTTTTGCAACAGCGAGGCGGCAACCTCTCGAGCATGGGACGACCGATCCTCCTCCTCGGCGCAGCGCTCCTGCTCGCCTCCGCAGGCTGCGCCCAATCTGCTGCGCAACCGACACCCAGCCCCACGCCGGTGTCCACACCCGCCCCGACGACACCCGTGGTGACCGTGGCCCCGACGCCAACCCTGCTCCCCACCGCGGCGGCCCCGGAACCCGCGCTCAGCGGCGACGCGGCGACCAACCCGGCGTGCCAGCTCCTGACGGCCGCGGAGATCTCCGCGCAGGTCGGGGCCGGTGTGCGTGAGATCAGGGGCCTCACGAGTCCGGGTGCCTACGGCAAGACCGGCCTCAGCTGCACCTGGTACCTCGATTCCACCGACATCGGCATTCCCTCCGTCACGGTGCAGTGGGAGTTCCCGGTCACGACCTGGCACGACCCGGTCGTCGGGCTCTACCACGACTTCATCGACCAGGACCTCGCAGTCCCGATCGACGGGGTCGGTGACTTCGCGATGCTCCAGGGGAGCACCGCGGAAGCGATCGAAGAGGAACGGATCGTCCGGGTGTCGGTGCTGCAGCACATCGAACCCACCGAGAAGGACAAGGCGGACGACATTGCCCTCCTCAAGCTGCTGCTCGAACGGACGGACCAGCCATGACGAAGCTCCGGCGGCCGATCGCGCTCTTCCTCGTCGGCATGATGGCGGCCGCCTGCGGGGCCGCGCCCGGGGCGACCACCGGCGTTCCCGGCGGCGGCCCGTCGAGCGGTGCGGCCGTGACGGTCGCACCTGGTGCGCCGGGGGACGCCGGGGCGATGTTCGGCCTCGCGCCCGACCCGCACGCGCCGGGCGTCACCTACCAGCCCGACGTCGTCTTCCTCGAGGCCGGTCCCGGCGCGGTGCGCTCGGGTTTGTCGGACGGGCTCAGCTGGAACCTCGACCGCCATGCGGCCGGCATCGATCGCGTCAAGCCGGGTGTCGTGCTGTACGCAACCAGCCTCGTGATCGGCCGGGTCCTGCAGGTGAAGGAGCTGAACGCCGACGAGCTGGCGGTCGTGCTGGGGCCGGTGGATCTGGGCGAAGTCATCAAGGACGGGCGAATCGCGATCGATCAGGACATCGACCTCGACGCGCTGGGCGCCCGGTCCTTCGCCGACATCCCCGGCCTCGCCGGCGAGCTCGAGCCGCTCCAGGTCGACCCCATCGAGCCGCCGCCGACGCAGGGCGCCTGGACGGGCAATGGTTCCGCGATGCGTCCACAGACGGTGGCCCTCGCCTCGCGCGGCCGGCCATCGGCAGGCACGCCGAACCCCCTCGACGTCCTGCCCACCATGCCGCCGCCATACAACCAGGGCGAGACGGAGTGGAAGAGCGGCGACTGGTCCGGGCGCATCGCCCGCACCGGCGGCGACATCACGATGACGGTCGTCCAGCAGGGCGACCTGCAGTGGCACGGGAAGGTCGTGTTCCACTTCACCACGCCGCACCTGAACGCGGACCTCGGCATCGTCGACGGGGAGGTCGGCGACGGCCAGATCGAGATGCGCGGGCTCCGCCAGGTCGCGCTCGGGCTGCAGGCGGGCAGCTACAACGGGCTCAGCGACAACGTCAGCGAGAAGCTCGAGCTGCCCGTCTCGTTCGACCTGCCCGTGATCGTCGGGGGCATCGCGATGAACGTGAACGTCTCGTTCAAGTTCCTCGTCCAGACCGCGTTCAGCGCCAAGAACTCGACGCTCGAAGCCTTCGGCGCGTGGGACACCGAGGGTCCGCTGACCTACAACCGCGAGAGCGGCAAGGTCTCCGTGGTGTGGCCGACCGTCACGCCGAACCCGAACATCCTCGACTCGCTGAAGGCGATCTCGGTGGGCACGAACGGCGTCGTCTTTGCGACCTCGATCCGGCTCATGCTCGGGCTGGGCGTGCCGTCGTTCAACTCCGGGCCGTACGCCCAGCTCGTGACGTCCATCTCGCTGGCGGGCGGCTCGAGCATCGGGTTTGCCGGTGCCGCGATGCAATGCCGCCAGGCGACCGTCACGGTGCAGGGCTCGTTCGGCGCCGGCCTGTCGATGTCCGACACCGTCGCGCTCGGCCTCAACGCCTACCTCAAGCAGCTCGGGGTGCAGCAGCCCCTCGAGACGGATGCGTCCAAGCCCCTCGTGAGCGAGCCGCTCTACAGCAAGGCCTTCTGGATGCCTGATACGGACTACTGCAAGCTGACGTCCTGAGCCGGGATCGGACGGAACACGGTCTCGAGCTCCTCGCCATCGGCAACGGTGTACGAGTCGAACTCGAGCAGCGTCCCGTCGCCGCGCGGCATCCGGAAGCGCGATTCGGCGGCGCCGACCTCCGCGAGGATCGCGAGCATGATCTCGACCTCACCCGTCGAGCCCGCGGTCACGAACTCCTGCCAGTGGTGGCCGACGAGCGTCCGTCCGAAGAACGCCGACGCGGCCGGGTTCGCGTCGAGGATGAGCGCCAGGCCGTCGTAGCGGACGCGCGGCAGGTCATCGGCCAGCCACCACGGGTCCGGCGCGTCACCGTTGGCACCGTGGTCGCGCCGGGCGATCCAGCCATTGGGCCCCACCTCGACCTGCGCGTGCGGATAGAGGCGACGCAGGCGCAGCGCGAGGCCGTCGGGCGTCGCTTCGGGCATGCGCTCCAGTGCGAGCGCGGCATAGGCACGGAATGCGACGTCAGTCGGGGGCGAGTACTCCACCCGCTGCGGCGCCGGCGATCGTGGCGTGCCGGCCGGCACGTCGATGTCGCGAGCGAGCCGGAACGACGCGGTCATGCCCTCGCCGTGTGGCGCGATTCGGACATCGACCGCGATGGCGTCGCCGGTGGTCGGCTGGAGGACGATCGTCGCCTCGAACGACCGCGTGACGCGCACGATGTCGAAGAGCGCGACCGCGTCCTCGAGTCCGCCGGGCATCACAAAGTCGGTGAAATGCCAGGTATGGGTGTCGACCATCCCCGTGCCCATCAGGCCGCGGGCCGCAGCATTTGCCTCCTCGACCCAGCCCTCTGGGTTGAGCTCGACCCTCGGCGCCGCCGGGTCGTCCCACCAGGCGTCGCCGTCGGCCGCTCGCCAGGCGCCGTCGCGGTAGACGTACCACGAGGTTCCCTCACCCGCGAGGCCGCGCTCACGCACCAGGGCGCGCGGGTACGTCAGGCGCAGGCGGCGCTCGAACGCCTCCGGCGAAGCCGGATGCAGGGCGTCGAGTGTGCGCTGGACGAACTTGCGGAACGCCTCGTCCGTGCTCGGAATGGTGAACAGCTGGGCGGCCATGGGCCTCCGATGAGTGCCTCGCCATCATCGCGGAGCCGGGGCGAACGGGGAAGGGCCGGGACACCTTGCGGACGGGCCGCGCAACGTTGCAGCGGCGTTGCAGCGCCGATCAGGCCTGCTTGATCGTGATCCGCTCGATGATGTTGGCGACGTCCTCGCACTTGTCGATCGCCGCCTCGAGGTGGGCGTAGATGTCCTTCCACTTGATCACTTCGATCGGGTGGCCGCCGCCCGAGAAGAGGTCCGCGATGGCCTTGCGCGCGAGCTGGTCGCCTTCGTTCTCCAGCCGGTGGACCTCGATCCAGTACTTGTCGAGGCCCTTGAAGCCGCGCAGGTTCGCGAGCGCCTCGCCCAGGAGCTCGCACTGCTTCACGATGATCGATGCCTGCTGGACCGCGACCGCGGTGGGCGCCTCGATCCGATAGAGGATGAACGTGTCCGCGGCTTCCTCGATGAAGTCGATCACGTCATCGAGCCCGCTGATGAGCGCGTGGATGTCCTCGCGATCGAACGGCGTGACGAACGTCGCCTCGAGCTTGCGCCCGATCTCGTGGCTGATCTCGTCGCCGCGGTGCTCCGCGTCGCGGATCTCCCGGGCCCGCTCCTCCGGCGCGTCGTACGAGCGCAGCATCGCCTCGAACATGCGGGCCGCGCCGAGGACGTTCGCGGCGTCCTCCGCGAACATGTCGAAGAAGCGCTCCTCCCGGGGGATCAGCCGCAATCGCATCGTCGTGAGAGTAGCGAAGTTCCGGCGTTGACCTTCGTATGCGACGATCGCACCGATGGACGGCCTCGTCATCGCCTTCGTCGCGGTCCAGGCGATCGCCCTCGCCGTCGCGCTCGGCATCGCGTGGTCGCGCGGCAGGGCGCTGGAGGCCGTCGAGGAGTCCCTGCGCGAGGCCGAGATCGCGGCGCCGCTCGGTGCCGGAGCCCTGCGCCGGGGCACGGACGAAGCAGACCTCACCGACCGGCTCCGGCGCCTTCGACGGCGGACGGAATCCGCGGAGTTCGGGCTCGAGCAGCGACTCCGGGACCTCGCCTACCTCGCCGACCTGGTCGGCGTCGGCATCGTCCGCCTGACCGACGACCTCCGCGTCGAGGTGGCGAACACCGCGGCGCACGTCTTCCTGCGCCGCGAGGCCGGCTCGATAATCGGCCGGACCGCGATCGAGGCCCTCGGCGACCATCGCGTCGAGGCGATCGCCCGCCAGGCGCGCGATGGTGGTTGGGCCAGCGGCGAGGTCTCCCTGGCAGACGAGCCCGGTGCAGCGGAGCGGCCAGGGGCGACCCTCGTGGTCCGGGCCCGGCGCTCGCCGATCCTCGGTGTCTGGCTCGTGCTCGAGGACGTCGCCGAGCTCCGGCGCCTCCAGCGCATCCGCGCCGAGTTCATCGACAACCTCTCGCACGAGCTGCGAACGCCGATCACGACGATCGGGCTACTCGTGGAGGCCCTTGGGCGCGACGCTGAGGCGGCCGAGGCGGCGAGCACGCCCGTGCCGCCGAAGATGCGCGAGCGCATCGGCAAGCTGGAGGTCGAGACCGGCAACATCGCCCAGATGGTCGCGGAGCTGCTGGACCTTGCCCGCATCGAGAGCGGCGGGCGCCAGCTGCACCTCGACGATGTCGACCTCGGCCAGGTCGCCACGGACTCTGCGGAGCGGCTGCGGACCTTCGCGGACCGGCAGGGCGTGACGTTGCGTCTCGAGGTCGAGCCCGGCCTGCCACCCGTGCGGGGCGAGGCCGCGCGTCTCGGCCAGGTCTTCGCGAACCTCATCCACAACGCCGTGAAGTTCAGCCCGACCGGTACGGAGGTGCGCGTCGGCGTGCATCACGCGGGTCGCGCGCTCCTCGAGGGCTGGGTGGCGGACGACGGGCCCGGTGTCGGCGCGGCGGATCAGGCGCGGATCTTCGAGCGGTTCTACAAGGCGGACCGGACGCGGACCTCCGGAGGCGGCACGGGGCTGGGCCTCGCGATCGCGCGCCACATCGTCGAGGGCCATGGTGGCACCATCCGGGTCGAGTCCGAGGAGGGCAGGGGAGCGCGCTTCACGTTCACCGTGCCGGTCTCGGACGCGCCGCACGCCACGCCGGTTGTCGCCTCGGGAGCCACGCATGCCTGACGCGCTGCATGTCGCCACGCTGAACATCCGCAACATCGCCGATCGGTGGCCGGAGCGGATCCCGCTGCTGCTCGCCGACATGGCCGCGCTGCAGCCGGACGTCATCGGGCTGCAGGAGGTCGTGTTTGCGGTCGGGCAGGATCGCATCCTTGGTGCGGCGGGGGACGGCCATTACGCCTCGCGGCGCGGCTGGGCGGGTCGACCGGAGTACGGCAACGCGGTGCTGGTGCGCGAGCCGCTCCGGGCCGACGACGGCGACCGCCTCGACCTCGGTGAACGGCGCTCCGCGCTGCGCGTCCCCGTCACGCTCCCGACGGGCCGCCTCGACTTCGTCGTGACCCACCTCCACCACGAAGTTCCCGACGAGGAGATCCGCGCCGCGCAGGCGCGCAAGCTCGTGGCGTGGCTCGAGGACATCACGTGGCCGCTCGTCGTGGTCGGCGACTTCAACGCCGAGCCGGTGGAGGCGGCGTACCAGGTGATGCTGGAGGCGGGGTTCCAATCCGCGTTCGCCGCCGCGAACGGAGCCGAGCCGGACGTCACGTGGCCGTCCGGGATCAAGGCGCCGGGCATGGACCTCGACGGCGATCCCGGCTGCCTCGATTACATCTGGGTGCGTGGTGCGATCACGGTCGAGTCATGCCGCCTGGCGTTCGATCGACCGGCGATCGGGGACGCGACGCTGTACCCGTCCGATCACCTCGGGCTGTCGGCCCGACTCCTGGTCGGCTGAGCGGGCCGGGGAGCGACGGTCGGATGACAGCCCTTCGCCTTGCCCATCGCGGCGACTGGCGCGCCGCGCCGGAGAACTCGCTCGCGGCGATGCAGGCGGCGCTCGCCATTCCGGGCTGCGACGGCCTCGAGTTCGACGTCCGGAGCTCGTTCGACAACGTCGCGGTGCTGCTCCACGACGAGTCGCTGGCGCGCGTCCAGCGCGTGCCGCTGAGCTGCTCGACGCTGACGGCAGTCCAGCTCGCCGACCACGGTGTGCCGACCCTCCGCGAGGTGCTGGCGACCATCGGCTGCGATCCGTTCCTCGACGTCGAGTTGAAGGAGCCGGTCCAGGGCGCCATCGACGCATTGGAGCTCGAGCGAGGACGGCTCGACGACGATGGCCGGGCCGTCATCAGGAACGCGGCGTTGTCGTCCTTCAACGCCCCGATCCTCGCCTGGCTGCGCGTCCAGCGTCCAGACTGGCCGCGCTGGCTAAACGCCTATGACCTCTCGCCCGAGACGATCTCGCTCGCGACCTCGCTGGGCTGCGAGGCGATCTCCGCCGAGTGGCGCGGGATCGACGAAGCGGGCATGGCGCGCGCGGGCGCGGCCGGCCTCAAGGTCGCGAGCTGGACGGTCCGCGAGCTCGACGACTACCGCCGGCTCGAGGCGCTCGGGGTCATGGGCATCTGCGTGGAGGCCGCCGCGCTCGACGGCTGACGGTCACACCGGCTTCGTGGCCCGGATGATCGCCGAGTGCATGCCGTCCGCGACGGCGTGCGTGGGCACGACCTCGACATCCGTGAGCCCGACGTCGCGGAGCCCGGCGCGGAACTCCCGGAACGACAGGGCGCCCGCGATGCAGCCGACGTAGGAGCCCCGCTCCGCTCGCTGCTCGGTCGTCAGGAGGTCGTCGGCGACGATGTCGCTCACGCCCATCCGGCCGCCGGGCCGGAGCACGCGCGCGATCTCTGCGAACACCGCCTGCTTGTCCGAGGCGAGATTGATCACGCAGTTGCTGATCACCACGTCCACGCTCGCGTCGGTCAGCGGGAGGGCCTCGATGGTGCCCTTGCGGAACTCGACGTTCGTGGCGCCCGCCTCGCTCGCGTTCCGGCGGGCGAGGTCGAGCATCTCGTCGGTCATGTCCACGCCGATCGCGTGACCGGTCGGGCCGACGCGCCGGGCCGAGAGCAGGACGTCGATGCCCCCGCCTGACCCGAGGTCGAGCACGGTCTCGCCCTCGCGCAGCTCGGCGACCGCGACGGGGTTGCCGCAGCCGAGGGAGGCGAGGAGCGCCGCGTCAGGGAGGCCTTCGCGCTCCGCGGCGTCGTACAGGGTCAGGCCGTACGTGCCGGACGCCTCGGTGGTGCTGCAGCAGCCGTCATCGCAGCAGCTGACGAACGCGTCGGACTTCGTCGCCGCCTCTTCGACCGTCGAGCTGCCCGTTGCCGCGAGCGCCGCCTGGGCGTAGCGGTCACGGACCTCCTGCTGGACGGCGTCGAGCGCGAGCTCCTGGTCGCTGATCGTGGGGGTCGTCATCGGTTCGCTCCTTCGGTCGGGTGCTCGGTGGGGGGCGTGGCAGGTCCCGGCGGGACGAGCCGGGATCAGGCGGCGGCGGGGCAGTCGCAGCGCCCGGCGGGCGCGGTGCCCGGCAGAGCGGCGCGAAGCCGTTCGATGAAGCTGCCGACGCGACGCGGACCGGCCGGCGCGGCATGGCGCTCGGTGGCGATGCGCGCCTCGTGGAGCGCGACGGCATGGAAGTGGTCCCGCTCGTCGGCGGGCTGGCTCGAGAGCCAGTTCGTGAAGTACGCCTCGGACATCGATCGGTTCCTCCTGTATTGATCGCGGTCAATATGGCACGCCATATCGACGGTTGTCAATATCGAAGTTCATCGATACCATGAGCGGCGAGATGGCAAGATCCACGGACCCCGACCTCCAGCTCCTCGCCGCCCTCGCGGACCCGACGCGCATGGAGATCGTGCGCGAGCTGGCGGGCTCGCCCGAGGTCTGCGCGTGCGACTTCACGTCCTGCTGCGACGTCTCGCAACCGACCGTCTCGCACCACCTCCGCGTGCTCCGCGATGCCGGCGTGGTGACCTCCGAGCGACGCGGCAACTGGGTCTGGTATCGCCTTGCGCCGAATGTCGCCGATCGACTCGGTGCGATCGCCGGACAGCTCCTCCCCGACGCCGCCGCCAGCCCGTCGACGCTGGTTGGGCGGACCCGCACCGGCACGGCCGCCGACCCGATCCAGCTGAGCCCGCGAGCGTCCTGAAGGGAAACGGAGCGGCGTCGACCGCCGACGCGAGCGAGAACGAGTGGCGGCTAGCGAGCCACGGCGTCGGGTGGGATCAGCCAGCGGAGGTCGCCGGCGCCGCGCTTGACCTCGCGATCGGGAAGATCGATGCGCGCCAGCGCTCCCTTGGCCATCCCGAGGTGCGCCCCGAGCAGGTGCGAGGCGACCTCGGTGAAGCCCGGATCGTGGCCCACCAGCACCACGCGCTGCATGTCCGGGCCGAGCTGCGCGACGAGCGCGCTGAGCTCCGGTGTTCCGAAGCCGTAGCCGAGGCGTTCGTCGGCGAGGACCTCGACCCCGGTCGCCTTGGCAACCGGCTTTGCGGTCTGCACCGCGCGGAGGAGCGGCGAGGTGATCACGGCATCGACCCGCAGTCCCAGGTCCCGGAGCATCCGCGCCAGGGCCTTGGCCTGGCGTCGGCCCTTCTTCGACAGCGGCCGGTCGGCATCGGCACCGGTCCAGGCGGAGGAATCGCCCGCGTCCGCGTGGCGCAGCAGGTACAGCTCGAGGGATGGGGTCGTCGTGGTCGTGGTCGTGGTCGTGGCGCCGGCGGGCTCGCTGTTGGCGGCGAGGAAGCGCCCGTTCGCGCTGCGCGGTCGAGTCATCGGGCGGACGCCAGGGCGAGCGGGATGAAGGCGTGGACCCGGCTCGCGACATCCTTGAGGGCTCGATCGAACGCTGCGGCCCGCTCCGCGTCGGATCCCTCGACCTCGACCGGGTCATCGATCCCCCAGTGGAGCGTCTTCGAGCCGCCCGGGAACACCGGGCAGGTCGCGCGTGCCCGGTCGCACACCGTGATGACGTAGTCGAACCGCTCGCCGAGGAACTGGGTGACCGACTTGGAGGTCGCCGTGCCGATGTCGATGCCCACCTTCGCCAGCGCCGCGATCGTCAGCGGGTGGACGCCGCGAGGATCGACGCCCGCGCTGACGACGTCGAAGCGCCCCTCGCCATCGTGGCGCAACAGGGCCTCGGCCATCTGGCTCCGGGCCGAGTTGCCGGTGCAGACGAAGATCACCCGGATGGGTGCGGGGTCGGTCATGGGTTGAGGTCCTCCACGCGTCCAGTGGCAAGGTAGACCACGTCCTCCGCGACGTTCGTCACGCGGTCGCCGATCCGCTCGATCCAGTGGGCGACGAGGATCAGCCGCGTCCCGCGCTCGACCGTGGTCGAGTCGGTTCGCATCAGCTCGATCATGTCGGCGAACACCTTGCGGTACCCGTGGTCGATCTCGTCGTCCCGGGCCGCGACGTCGCGGGCCACCCGGTCGTCGATGTCGATGAGCGCGCCGACGACCCCGCGCACCTGGTCCGCGGCGATGCCGCCGAGGCGTGCCAGCTCGCGCATCTCGCGCAGCGCCGGCTCGTCGGTGAGCCAGCGCACCTGCTTCGCGATGCCGGAAGCGTGATCGCCGATCCGCTCCAGCTCGAACGCGACATGGTCGAGGGCCATCAGGAACCGGAGATCGCGCGCCACCGGCGACTGCGTGGCGATGGCGGTGACCACCGTGTCCGCGATGTCGCGCTGCGCGTCGTTGACCGACGCGTCCCGGTCGATGATCCGGGTGGCGAGGTCCGTGTCGCGCTCGGCAAGGGCTCGGAGCGCATCGCGGATCTGGGCCTCGACGAGCGAGCCCATGCGCAGGATGCCGTCCTTGACGACGCGCTCGTCCCGGTCGAGGCCGGCGCGGGACCGAACCAGCGCGGGATCCATCAGCCGAACCGCCCGGAGATGTAGTCCTCGGTCAGCTGCTCGCGCGGGTTCGTGAAGATCGTCACGGTCTCGTCCACCTCCACGAGGTAGCCGGCGCGGTCGCCGTCCATCGTGAAGAACGCGGTGCGGTCGCTGACCCTCGATGCCTGCTGCATGTTGTGGGTCACGATCACGATCGTGTACGCCGCACGGAGCTCGGCGATGAGCTCCTCGATGCGCAGGGTGGCGACCGGGTCGAGGGCGGATGCGGGCTCGTCCATGAGGATGACCTCGGGATCGACGGCCAGCGCCCGGGCGATGCACAGCCGCTGCTGCTGGCCGCCCGACAGCGAGGTGCCGGGCTGCCTGAGCTTGTCCTTGACCTCGTCCCACAGGGCCGATCGGCGCAGGGAGCGCTCGACGACGTCGGCCAGATCGGCGCGGCTCCGGCGGCCGGTCAGGCGCAGCCCGGCGGCCACGTTGTCGAAGATCGACATCGTCGGGAACGGGTTCGGGCGCTGGAAGACCATGCCCACGACCCGTCGCAGCTGCACGGGATCGACGTCCGGCCGATAGATGTCGACGCCGTCCAGCTCCACGGCGCCATCGACGCGCGCGCCGGCGGTGAGCTCGTGCATCCGATTGAGCGTCCGCAGGAACGACGACTTGCCACAGCCCGACGGCCCGATGATTGCGGTCACGGCGTGCGCCGGGATCACCAGGCTCACGTCGCGGACCGCGCGGAAGCCGCCGTACCAGACCTGGAGGTCCCGCACGGCCAGCGTGCCGCCGGTCGCGGGCGCCGCGGCGCCCGGCGGGTTCGGCTCGATCGGCACGCCGACGGGCGGCCGGCCCGTCGATGGCGCCGGCGCGCCGTGGGCCGCCTCCATCGATGGCGCGGCCGCCGGGGCCGTCGTTCGCATCGGTGCATCCACCGTCATCTCGTCCCCTCCGGTCATCCGATCCTTCGACCCCAGGTCCGGGCCCGGACCGCGACGTTGATGAGCAGGACCACGAGCAGCAGGAGGAATGCGGCGCCCCAGGCCTGCTCGTTCAGGGCGTCGATGGG
>DASSHR010000025.1:0-5891 GCA_035692745.1 Candidatus Limnocylindrales bacterium
GCCCCACGGGCTCGGCCAGTGCAGCTCGCGGCCGGGCTCGGCGGCCTTCCAGAGCGCGAAGTCGGCCGGGTCGCGCTTGTCGGACTCGACCGCGCCCTCGGTCCGGTGGCCGGCACGGAGCTCGTCGAGCGAGTTCCCCGAGAGGGCGCCGTAGGACGGGAAACTCGAGACGGCGTAGTAGACGTTGCCGGCATCGGTCACGTACGCATGGCCGAGGTCCACCAGCCGACGCGCAAGATCGACCATGTCCGCGACGAAGTCCGTCGCCCGCGGAAAGGCGTGCGCCGGCAGGAGGTTCAGCAATGCCGCGTCGGCGTGGAACGCAGCCTCGTACGCATCCGCGATGTCGCTCGAAGGGCGTCCCTCGAGCCCCGCCTCGACGAGCATGGGATCCACTTCGCGCCCGGCGGCGTCCTCGCGCATGTGACCGACGTCGGTGATGTTCTGGACGTGGAAGACCTCGATGCCGTGGTACAGCAGGGCCCGGCGGATGAGGTCGGCGAGGAGGAACGTCCGGAGGTTGCCCACGTGGGCGAAGCGGTAGACCGTCGGGCCGCACGAGTACATCCGCACCCGCGTCGCGCCGTCGGCGCCCTCGTCCGGCCCCTCGCCGGCATCCTTGCCGGCGATGACCGGGAGCACGCTCCGGGTCAGCGTGTCGCGAAGGCGCAGATTCATCGATTCGAGCCTAACGACGGCCCCGGATTCGCGTTATCAGAGGTGGGGCTCCGCGGTCCCGCATCGTTCCCCCGGCGATGCGACGCGGGGCCTTCCCGTATTCTCCCGGCTATGCGTCAGCGACCGCGCGGCCGACTCCTCGCCGGCCTCGTCGGGGCGCTCCTGCTGGCAGCCGGTCTCGGGGCCGCCCACGCGCCCGGCCCGGTGGCGGCCCTGGATCGGAACGAAGCCCGGATCCTGGCAGGCCCACCGTCCACGTTCGACCCGGCGGCGGCCGGTGACGTGACCACCGCCGCCGTCACGGCGCAGCTGTACGAGACGCTCACGACGTACGACGCCGCCCTGACGCTCCAACCGGCGCTGGCGGAGAGCTGGGACGTCGCCACGGACGGCCAAAGCGTCGTCTTCCACCTCCGTCCCGACCTGGAGTTCTCCGACGGTTCGCCGCTGACCGCCGACGACGTCGTGGGCAGCTGGCTCCGGATCATCGACCCGAACGCGCCGGCGCCGCTCGCCGCGCTCATGCTCGACGTGAAGGGCGCCCGCGACCACATCACCGGCCGCGAGACCGACCCGGCGAAGGTCGGCTTGAAGGCGAGCGGCAACGACGTCGAGGTGCAGCTGGAAGGCCCGGGCTCGGACTTCCCGGCGATCGTCTCGTCGCCGCTGTTCGGCATCGTGCCGCCGGCGGCGTGGCGGGACGGCGGCAACGCCTTCGGGCCGGGCGCCGTCGTGAGCGGCGGCTACGCGGTGGATTCCGCGAGCGACACGGCCATCGTGCTGACCCGCAACGAGCACTACTGGGCCGGATCGCCGTCGATCCCGACGATCCGCCTCGTGCTCGACATCGACGGCCGGAATCCGATCGCGGCCTTCTCGGACGGCGACCTCGACTACACGGAGGTCTCGACGCTCGATGCGCCGTGGATCCCGTACGACGAGAGCCTGGGGCCGCAGCTCCGGCAGATCGATTCGCTGTCCCTCACGTACCTCGGCTTCGACACCACGCGCGCGCCGTTCAACGACGTCCGGGTCCGCCAGGCGTTCGGCGCTGCGGTGGACTGGGACCGCGTGGTCCGTCTCGGCGGGACGACCGGTACGATCCCGGCGATCAGCATGGTCCCGCCGGGCATCCCGGGCGCCGGCACGGCCAACTGGCTGCCGGTCCATGACCCCGACGCGGCCCGCAGGCTGCTCGCCGACGCGGGCTACCCGAACGGCCAGGGCCTGCCCACGATCCAGTTCGCCGCGGGCGGGCTCGGGATCGCGGATGGCATCAAGGCGGACCTGGAGCGCGAGCTCGGGGTGACCGTCGAGCTGGACCTCATCGACAACGCCCAGGAGCGCCTCAACTCGGATCCGCCGGCGATGTGGGCGACGGGCTGGATCGCCGACTACCTCGGCCCGAACGACTTCCTCGGCGTGATCCTCGGGACCGGCGCCAACGACAACTACGGGCGCTGGTCGGACCCGGCCTTCGACCAGGCGGTCGCGGACGCGCTCGCGACCCGCGACCCCGCGGCCGCCCAGTCGGCATTCGAGCGGGCGCTCGGGGAGGTGCAGCGCGAGGTGCCGGTCGTGCCGCTGTACCTGGGCACGGACTACGCGCTGGCACGGGACGGCCTGCTCGGAGCGGGCAGCAACGGCCTCGGGATCCTGCGCATGGCCGGCCTGGCGTGGGCGCCGTGATCCGCCGCCCGTCCTGGCTCGGCCGTGGCGGCGCGGCCATCGCCGCGGCATTCGTGCTGGCACTCGCGCTCGCCCCGACCGCAGCCGCCGCGGACCCGACGTTCCAGGCGGTCTCCACCGACGTGCGGTATGGCACGTCTGTCACGTTCACCCAGCAGGCCACGCTGCCGTCCGGGATCGCCCGGGTCGAGGCCGTGGTCCGCGAGGGCACCGACGCCCGGACCTTCCTCGCGCCGGTCGAGGTCAGCGGCAGCGGCAACGTCGAGCTGCGGTACGTGTACGAGACGCCCGAAGGCAGCACGTACCCGAACACGAAGCTCACCCTCGGCTTCCGGGTGACGCTGGCCGATGGCCGGGTCATCGACGGCCCGACCGGGAGCGTCCTGTACGAGGACGACCGCTTCGACTGGAAGACGTTGTCCGGTTCGATCGTGCGCGTCCACTGGTACGAGGGCGACCAGGCGTTCGGGCAGCGCGCCCTGGACATTGGCGAGGGAGCCGTCGAGCGCGCGGAGCAGCTCCTCGGCGTCACCGAGACCCAGCCCATCGACTTCTTCATCTACGCCGATCGCGACGCGTTCTACTCGGTGATCGGGGCGGGGCTGCAGGAGAACGTGGGCGGCCTCGCGCTCTCGCAGATCCGGACGCTGTTCGCGAACATCGGGCCGTCGTCGGTCGCCGACCCGTGGGTGGGCATCGTGGTGCCCCACGAGCTGACCCACATCGTGTTTGCGACGGCCACGCAGAACCCGTACCACGAGCCGCTCCACTGGCTCAACGAGGGCCTCGCGGACTACCTCGCCGCGGGGTACGACGCCTCTGCCCGCGCGAACGTGCGCAACGCCGCGGAGCGCGACTCGCTGATGCCCCTGAGCGCGATCGTCGGCCAGTTCCCGTCGCCGCCGGACCGCTTCAGCCTTGCCTACGACGAGGCGGTGTCCGCGATCGACTATCTCGTTCGCACCTACGGGCAGGACGCGCTGGTCAAGCTCATCCGCTCCTATGCCGACGGGGTGAGCGACGACGACGCCTTCACGGCCGCCCTCGGCGTCGACACGGCGGGCTTCGAGGCCGGCTGGCTCCGGGATCTCGGCGCCGCGGCGCCCATCCCGTACGGCCCGAAGGACGCGCCCGGTGGCCCGGTGCCGCCCGACTGGGCCGGCGGCCCCGCTGCCACGCACGGCCCGACGACCACGCCGCGTCCCGGCGCACCGGGCTCGCCCTCCGACACGGGGGATCTCTCAGGCCCCGTGCTGTGGATCGGGATCGTCGTCTTCGCGTTCGTCATCGTGGCCGGGATCCTGCTCGCGGTCCGGGCGCTTGGCCGGGGCCGCTCGATCTCCGGATGAGCGTCGTCGTCGCCCGGCTGCGCGCGCTGCCGAGCGTCCAGGTCACCCTCGCCATCGCCATGCTCGTGCTGGGCTTCCTGGTCGCCGCGCAGATCGCCGGCGAAGGTCCCCGGATCCGGTACTCCACGGAGGAGCGGTCGCCGCTCATCGAGACGGCCCTCGGCCTCCAGGCGCAGCAGGAGGACCTCAAGGCCCAGATCCTGGCGATCCGCGGCCGCATCGGCGACCTCGAGGCCCAGGATCCGGGCGCTGCCGAATCCCTGCGGCGACTGTACGCGGAGCTCGAGGCGGCCCGGCTCAGCGCCGGGCTGGTGCCCGTGACCGGCAAGGGCCTGGCGTTCCGGCTCGAGGACGGCACGCAGGGCGGCGGGATCGATGCGCTCGTCTCGGCCCGCGACGTGCGCACGCTCGTGGAGGAGCTGTGGCTGGCGGGTGCCCAGGCGATCGCCGTGAACGGCGAGCGGGTCGTGGCCTCCACCGCCGTGCTCGACATCGGCGGCTCGATCCTCGTCAACTCCGCCTATGTGTCCCCGCCGTACCAGGTCACCGCGATCGGGCCCGCGGACCTGTACGACCGGCTCCGGGCGTCGGTCGGCTTCGTTGAGTTCGTGCAGGGTCGCGTGGAGCCGGCCGGGCTGCAACTCTCGGTCGCCGAGCTCGATTCGGTGGACATCCCGGCCTTCGCCGGCACCGTCAACCTGCGGAACGCGAAGCCCGTCGAGAGCGTGGCGCCGTGACGACGCCGGACCTGCGCGCCGCTCGGGCCGCCGCACTGGGCCGTTCGAACAGCCGCCTCGCCGTCGCGCTGGTCGCCGGCATCCTCGGCGTGCTCGCCATCGGCCAGCTCCGCGGCCAGGCCGGGGTGCCCGGCCTGTCGGGCCTGTCCTCGACCGAGCTGACCCAGCTCATCGCGAACCTCAACGCCGGCAACGACCGGTTGCGCGACGAGCTGAGCGACCTCCAGCGGCAGGAGCAGAAGCTCAAGGAGGCGCACGATCGCGGCCAGACCACCGTCGGCGACCTCGGGACGGACCTGTCGCGCATCCGTGCGTGGTCCGGGCTGACGCCCGTGACGGGCCAGGGCATCTCGATCCTCATCACGGGCCAGATCGGTGGCGACGGCGTCGAGGACCTGCTGAACGAGCTCCGCAACGCCGGCGCCGAGGGGATCGCCGTCGACGGCGTCCGGATCGTGACCGGGTCCGTCGTGGCAGGAGCGCCCGACGGGCTGTCGGTGGAGAATCACGCCATCGGCGCGACGTTCGAGATCCGGGCGATCGGCAGCCCCCAGATCCTCACCGGCACGCTGACGAGGACCGGCGGCGTGATCGCCCAGGTCACCTCGACCTACGAGGCGGCGCAGATCACGGTGACGCCGATCGAATCCATGACGCTGCCTGCAACGGAACGAGACCTGACGCTGACCGATGCCACACCGAAGCTTTGATACAGTCCCGCCGATGCCCGCCCGGCCCGCGCTCGAGCTGCTCCTCGGCGACGTCGTCCGGCTCCGGCGCACGCATCCGTGCGGCTCCACGGCGTGGCTCGTGGATCGGCTCGGCGCCGACATCGGGCTGCGCTGCCAGGGCTGCGGCCGGCACGTGATGCTCGAGCGGCGCACGCTCGAAGCGCGCCTCGCCGGCTTCGTGTCCCGCGGGGATCCGCAGCTGAGCGCGGCGGCGGCGCCCCGTCCGGCCGTGGAGGCGTGACGGACCCAACGCCCCACGCAGGCACAGACGGCGGCGGCGGCTCGGCGATCGCCGTCCTCCGGAACCGGCCATTCCTGCTCCTCTGGCTCTCGCAGGTCGCGACGCAGATCGGCGTGAACATGGTCCTGTACGGCCTCACCGTGGTCGTCCTCGAGGCCACCGATCTGTCCAGCGCGGTCAGCGGCCTGTTCCTGACCTTCCTGGTGCCGTCGGTGCTGTTCTCGGCGGTCGCCGGCGTGTACGTCGACCGCATCGATCGCCGGCTCGTGCTCGTGGTCACGAACGTGCTCCGGGCCGCGGTGCTCGTCGGGATCTTCGCCGTCGGCGGCGACATCGCGCTGGTCCTGCTGCTCAACACCATGTTCTCGATCCTGACGGTGTTCTTCGCGCCGGCCGAGGCGGCCATGATCCCGGTGCTCGTCCCGCGCGAGCAGCTCGTGGCCGCGAACGGCATCTTCACGTTGAC
>DASSHR010000026.1:0-3432 GCA_035692745.1 Candidatus Limnocylindrales bacterium
AGCAGGCGCATCTCGGCGCGCAGCGACCAGCGCAGCGTGAGCCGCTCCGTCTCGCTGCGGAGCGGCTCGCCGGCCGCGCCCAGCTCGGTGAACGTCCATTCCTCGACGATCAGCTGGCGGCCCGGGTCCGGCCATCGACCCGTGACGGCCCAGGTCACGCGATTCCCGGTCTTCGGGTGGACCACTTCGCCGCCGCTGCGCAGGCCACCGGACGACGGGACGACGTACTCGAGGAGCGGGTCGAACAGGTCGAGCACGAGGCGGCCGCCGGGCCGCAGGTGGCGTCGCAGGGCCGCGAGGGCCTGGCGCTGGGCGTCGGTGGTCAGCATGAACTGGAAGACGCGCGAAGGCGCCACGATCAATGCGAACTCCCGGCCGAGGTCGAGGGTGGCCAGGTCCGCCTGGCGATACGTGATGCGCGCCGCCGTGTCGGCCGGGAGCGCCGCTCGGTGGGCTTCGGCGATCGCGAGCATCGGCGCCGAGCGGTCGATGCCGACGACCGCGTGGCCGTCGGCCGCGAGCGGCATCGTCACCCGCCCCGTGCCGCAGCCGATCTCGAGGATCGGGCCGCCGGTCTGCGCCGCCAGGCGGCGGAAGAGCTCGACATCGCTCCCTGCGGCGCTGTGCGCCAAGGTATTCACGGCAAGCGCGTCGTAGATCTCCGGCTGGAGGCCGACCTGGGAATAGAAGGCGGGCGCGGCGTCGGGGCCTCGCTCGGCCTCGGTGTCCGCGTCGGCGTCGGTCTCGCGCATCGCCGCAACCTAGAGTCGCGACGCGCCGCCGTCAACGCACGGCGGGGTGCAGGCGGCCGGCAGTCGGGCGCGGAGGTCAGATGTCGGCGGGCATCAGCCCCGTCGCGGGGTCAGCGGCCGAGGTTCAGGAGCAGCGCGACGGCGATTGCGATCAGGGCGAGGCCGGTCTCCATGACGCGCATGGAGCTCGGCGCCCCGGCCGAGGGCCGGCGCTGGATCCGATCGAACGTGTTGAGGCTCATGGTTGCGGTCCCTCCGGTTGCGGTCCCTCCGATGGCGACCGGGATGCGTTGGTCGGGCAGGAGCACACGGGATGGGGTGGGCTCTCGTGCCGCGTCGTCGACGCCCGAAGCCTCGTCGATGCCCGAAGCGTCGTCGAGCGCCGAGGCGGTCCTCCCAGCCTCGACGCTCATTCGACCCCGACCGACGGTCCCGCGGGTCGTTTCGCTGCCCGGCTCGTCAATGTTGTCGAGCGTGGGTTCGAGACGGTGCTCCGCGAGCCAGGCGTCAGTGTCGGGATCGGGCATTGCGCGCGATGTCATCAGCGCCCGACGAGACCTTGCAGGCACCTCGCGGCGCACGTGTCGGGATCGGGTGTGTCGAGATCGCGACTGGAGTGTCATCACACGCGCCGATGCGGCTCTTCGCGGTAGTGGTTCTTCTCGCACAGCGGGCAGTACGGGATCCCGTAGAAGCGGCTGGCGCGCTGTTCCTCCTCACGCTCCTTCGCGGCCTTCTCGACCTGGCAATGCGCGCACTGCGCGCACTCCCCGACCGGCAGCTTCCACAGGAAGATCCCGGTCCCGATCAGCGTGGTCGCGAGGAGCGTGACGAGGGGTTCCACGTCGGTGGGGTTCAGGCCGGCCTAGCGCTCGGCCGCCGGGTACTCCTCGGCCGTCCGGTCGCCGAACGTGCCGATCGCGCCGATGGTCTCGGAGTCGATCGTCCGGTCGGTCGTGACGCCACCGAGATCGCTGGCGTAGTCGACGCCGGTGTCGACGGAGCTGGTGGAACCGGGCGTGCTCGAGGTGGGCGCCTCCCAGGTCGACTCCTCGTCGATGAGGGTGTCGGTCGGGCGACGGAACCACGTGAACCACGCGGCAACCACGCCGACGATCGCCGCCAGGGCCAGCGAACCGGCAACCCACGGCCAGACCGGTGCGCGCGAGCGGCCGAGGAGCCGATCGAGCGCCTGGTCAGCGGTCTTCCCAACGTCCTTGCCGAGATTCTCGAGCTTCGGGATGTCGAACTCGGACATGTCCGGAATTCGTTTCCGAAGCTCGTCGATCGTCGACTGGTCGAGGTTTGGTAGAACGAAAGCTGTCATGTGCGTCTCCTTCCACGGTGTGCCGCAGATGCTCGCCCACCCGGGTCCCGCGCCGGACTAAACGACGGGAGGAGGCCGTTGCAGGAGCCTTTCGTGACGCAGCCCGATGCCGGCGACGGGGACCGGCCGGCGCGCGGCTGGCGGCAGGGCGACGGCCAGCGAGGCCGGCGCGACCCGGGCCGGCGCGACCCGGACATCGCCGCCGAGCACGCCGGTTCATCCAGCAACGGCGGCGCAACGGTCTTGCAAGCGCCGCTCACGCGCGTGTGACGCGCGCGCGGGACGTCGATCGCGGCACGGTGGTCGCGGACGCTGGTCTCGAGCCGGCGCCGAAGGAGGGCCTTCTGCCCTCAGCGCACGAGGTGATCACCCATGATGCGACCACCGACCACCGGCGGACGCGGGGAGTCCGACTTCCACGATTACGACGACGCTGAGATCGAACCCAAGCGCGGCACCCCGGACACGAATCCGGACAGCCGATCACAGGACACGCCGGGCCAGCAGCCCGCCGAAGGCCGATCGGACCTCGGCTTCCCCGGCGCCGATCGCGAGGACGACCTGCCCGAGCGACTCGGCGAGCGCCTCGAGAACGGCTCGTCGAGCTCGATGGCGACCGGTGAGCCCGACGTGCTGCCGGACGTGGAGCCGCCCGAAACCACGATGTAAGGGTTCGGCCGATCGAGTGCGGCCCGGCGTGCACCCCCGCGGGAGCACGCTGGTCGCACGCTTTGGAGGGACCTCATGACTGTCGAACGACGAACCGTGACCCAGACCGACCCGGCGTACCCGGCCGACCCGGTGCCCGTGGCGCCCGCGCCGACCGCGACGCGGACGAGCGTGGTCGCCGAGACGGCATCGGTGACGCCGAGCGGCGGCGAAGTGGGACGACGCATCGTCACGCTGATCTTCGGGATCATCCAGGTCTTCATCATCCTCCGCATCGTCCTGCTCCTGCTGAACGCGCGCGAGGGGAACGGCCTGGTCCAATTCATCCTCGACGTGAGCCAGATCTTCGTGGCTCCGTTCGTCGGGATCTTCAACAACGACGCGTTGCATGCCTCGGGGTCCATCCTGGACATCGCGGCCATCGCGGCGCTCGTCGGCTGGACGATCCTCGAGATGATCGTGCTCTGGGTGGTGAACATCGCCCGCCGGGAGCCGGCGTAACGACCGCCCTCGGCTAGCTCGGACCGGGGATCCGACGCCAACCATCGACTTCACCCACGGCGCGGGCCTCCACGGGGCTCGCGCCGTTCCGCTTCCATGGTGCCGGCCCGTCTGTTCGGAGTGAGCGACCCACTGCGAGCGACGCGGCCGGCGCCATCATGTCTGCGGTGGGCGTGCCGCTTC
>DASSHR010000027.1:0-4470 GCA_035692745.1 Candidatus Limnocylindrales bacterium
GGCGTCCGGACCTGCATGCGCCGGGCCTTGCCGATGGCCGGGTGCGGGATGTCGCCGTCGCCGGCGATCTCGTTCGAGGTGTCGACCACGACGACCCGCTTGTCGAGATCGTCGGCCAGGACGCGGGCCGCCTCGCGCAGCATCGTCGTCTTGCCGATGCCCGGCCGGCCCATGATCAGGAGCGACTTCCCCGTCTCGACGAAGTCCGCGATGATCTCGATTGTCCCGAACACCGCCCGCCCGATGCGGCACGTCAGCCCGACGATCTTGCCGTTGCGGTTCCGGATCGCCGAGATGCGATGGAGCGTCCGCTCGATGCCGGCCCGGTTGTCGTCGCCGAAGCTCCCGATGTGGTCGACGACGTAGGCGATGTCGGCCTCGCCGATCTCACGATCGAGCAGCGCGACCTCCGAATCCGGATAGCGCGCCTCGGGCCGCCGTCCGAGGTCCATCACGACCTCGATCAGCTGCTCCCGGTCGGGCAGCGCGTCGAGCGCGGCGACGATCTCCGGCGGCAGCGCGGCGAGCAGGACGTCGAGGTCGTCCGCGGCCTCCTGCGGGCGCTGGTCCTTCGCGGGCTGGACCTTCGAGCGCTCAGGAGCCACGCGTGACCTCCAGGTGGCGAACGGCAGACGGGACGAGGCTCGGCTCCGCCACCCGGACGAGCGTCTCCTTCAGCAGCAGCGTCACGGTTGCGATCTCACCGAAGCCTGATTCCTCCAGCCGCCGGTCGGCGGGTGATTCGTAGGTTCGCACGGGCGCGAGGACGCCGTGATTCGTCCGGCCGCTGCCGCCCTTCTCGGCGAGCAAGGCGATGGTCCCGAGGCCGTAGTCGATCAGCGGCCCGAGATCCACCTCGGCGCGCCCGAGCGGCCGCAGGTAATGGGGCTGGTCCTCGCGTGCGACGCCGGTCTGGATGAACGCATCGAGGTGCATTCCGTCCGGGCTCTCCTGGACGTAGCCGTCGATGTCGGCGAAGCGCAGGATCGGGGCGAGCGAGCTCCGCGGCACGCGCCAGTTCGAGCCCTGCCGCTCCCAGTCCGGGATCCGGAAGCCCTCGAGGCGCTGCACGGGCGCCGGGGTGACGGCGGCATAGAGCTGCATGAGCGCCACGGCGTCGATCGGCCGGGCGGGCCGGATCCGTGCCTTCGCCGCGCGCTCGTCCGACCACGGGGTCGGCAGCGGCTGGTCCGGCGGGCGGTACATGACGCGCTCCTCGCCGTAGCGCACGAACCCCGCCTGCATGAACAGCTCGACGTTGTCGTGGTCGTCGGCGCAGGCGACGTGGAAGCGCGCGGCCCCTCGCTTCTGGCCCTCGCGCAGCACCTGCTGGACGAGCCGGTGGCGGATCTCGCCCGGCTGGCCGGGGCCGCCCGAGGCGATCGCGTCGAGCTCCACGATCGTCCAGTCATCCCGATGGTTCTCGCGCTCCACGCGAACGAGCCCGGCCAGGTGCCGCTCCGACTCGTAGACGAACAGGAGGTCGTGCGGGCGGAACGCGACCAGCGGGAGCCGGAACAGGCTGAACACGCCGATGGGCGGGCCGTTCACGGGCAGTCCGAGCGTGCGCGACCCGGAGCCCTCCGTCTGCGCGATCCGCGACAGCTCCCCGAGCGCGGCGAGGTCCGTCAGGCGTGCGGCGCGCACCTTGCCCGACGGCCGGCCGTGGCGGGCGTCGGCGACGGTCATCGGGCTCGATCCGTCAGGCGTCGTGCCGTCATCGGGCGGTGCCGGTTCGTCGGGTCGGGTGCCGCCGGCGGCCGGAGCCTTCGCCCGGGTCGTCGTGCTCGGCGGCCATCGTGGCAACGAGCCGGTGGAAGCGGGTCTCGCCCGCGAGCTCGGGGTGGAACGCGGTGGCGATGATGTTGCGCTCGCGGACCGCG
Organism: Candidatus Limnocylindrales bacterium; assembly: GCA_035692745.1. Classification (GTDB taxonomy): domain Bacteria; phylum Chloroflexota; class Limnocylindria; order Limnocylindrales; family CSP1-4; genus UBA5189. Next base: position 1,884 of record DASSHR010000027.1, read on the forward strand.
ACGATGCGACCGTCGTCGAGGTGGGCCAGGACGTCGACGTTCGGCCCGACGCGCTCGATCACCGGTGCGCGGATGAACACGCCGCGGACCGGCGTGTCACCGACCAGCGGCACCGGCAGCTCGCCCTCGAAGGAGTCGAGCTGACGGCCGAACGCATTGCGGCGCACCGTCACGTCCAGGAGCGGCAGCACCGGCTCGTCGCCGTCGGCGATCTCCTTCGACAGGATGATCATCCCGGCGCACGTGCCGAAGAGCGGCGCGCCGGTCGCGGCGAAGTCGAGCAGCGGCTCGCGCAGCGACCAGCGGTCGATGAGCTTGCGCATCGCGGTCGATTCGCCGCCGGGCAGGCACAGCCCGCTGATGCCCTCGAGGTCGGCCGGCAGCCGGACAAGGACCGGCTCGACGCCGATCGCGTCGAGCATGGCCGCATGCTCGGCGAAGTCGCCCTGGACCGCGAGGACCCCGATCTTCACTCGATGGACCTCGCTTGGAGGTCCGGGCTCACCAGCCGCGGACCGCCAGGCGCTCGCCCTCGGGGATGGCTTCCATCGAGATGCCGCGCATCGGCGCGCCGAGGCCCTTGGAGACGTCGGCGAGGATCTTGGCGTCGTCGAAGTGGGTGGTCGCCTGGACGATGGCGTTCGCCATCCGTGCCGGCTCCTCGCTCTTGAAGATGCCCGAGCCGACGAACACGCCCTCGGCGCCCAACTGCATCACGAGCGCGGCGTCCGCCGGGGTCGAGATGCCACCGGCGACGAAGTTGACGACCGGCAGCTTGCCGTTCGCGGCGACGTCCTTGACGAGCTCGTACGGCGCCTGGAGCTCCTTCGCTGCAACGAAGAGCTCGTCGTCGCGCATGCCCTGCAGGCGACGAATCTCGCTGAGCACGGATCGCAGCTGCATGACCGCGGACACCACGTTGCCGGTGCCGGCTTCGCCCTTCGTCCGGATCATCGCGGCGCCCTCGTTGATGCGCCGGAGCGCCTCGCCGAGGTTCCGGCAGCCGCACACGAACGGGACCTTGAACGCGTGCTTGTCGATGTGGTTCGCCTCGTCGGCCGGCGTGAGGACCTCGGACTCGTCGATGTAGTCGACGCCGAGCGCCTCGAGGATCTGGGCCTCGACGAAGTGGCCGATGCGCGCCTTCGCCATCACCGGGATCGTGACGGCGTTCATGATCCCCTCGATCATCGAGGGATCGGACATCCGCGCGACGCCGCCCGCGGCGCGGATGTCGGACGGCACGCGCTCGAGGGCCATCACGGCGACGGCGCCTGCGTCCTCGGCGATCTTCGCGTGCTCGGCCGTGACGACGTCCATGATGACGCCGCCCTTGAGCATCTGGGCCAGGCCCTTCTTGGTCGTCCAGGTGGACGTCTCTGGGCTCATGTTCGGGTGGAACCTCCGTTCGGGCGCTCACGAGTCGCACGCGCCCGGCGGATTATCGCACGCCGATTTGGACCACTCCGGTAGCGCATTGGTCGTGCACGCGTTCCGATTCGGTCGCCGTGCCGGCCGGAGGTCGGCGTTGGGCGCTCCAGCCTCCAGTTCCGTTGACCCCTCCGATATCGCCACCATCGCTATCCGGTGCGCTTGCCGGGCCCGCTGACGCCGGTTCGGAGCTGTCGACCCCGCTTAAGCGTTGCCGTCAGCGACAGCATCGATATTTCGATCGTGAAGGTGCGGCGGGACGGCTCCGCGTGCCCTCATCAGCCGCTTCGTAATGATGGTGCCGCTATCGCGCGCCTCTGCCGGCGGTCGCCATGCGGTGCGCTTCGTGCGAAGCGGCGGGGCCGCTACCGGATGACGGTGCGAACGACGCCCGACATCAGCTTCGTCGCCCGGCGGGCGGTGGTCGGCGAGAGGCGGGAAAGGGCATCGACCAGATCGAGGACGTCCTTGTCGTCCAGGCCCTCGAGCAGGCCGACGAGGCGCAGGAACGTGTCGTCGCCAACCTCGCCGAGCAGGCGCAGCCCGCGCTCCAGCTCGCTCGGCTGCAGGCGGGGGACGAGCCCGACGGCACGATCGAACAGTCGAACGAACACGAGGAACGTCCGCAACCACTCGAGCAACGCGACGAGCTCCGGATCCGAGGGGTTCGCGCGCAGCTCCGATTCCGCGTCCGCGGCGGCATCCTCGAGGAGGCTGATGATGGGATCGCCCTCGCGCGTCTTCCGCTCCGCGATCACGCGCCCGAACCAGCGCCAGTGATCCCCGACCGCGAGGTAGGCGGTGCCGGCCGGTCCGCGGCGACCGACCCGACGCGGCTCGGACACCCGTTCGACGAGCCCCCACGCTTCGGCTTCGGCCAGGGCGAGGCTCGCGGCGCGGTGCGAGAGCCCGAGCGCCTCGCGCACTTCGCGCTCGGTGAGGGCCTCCTGGCGGGTCAGCAGGTAGGCCTGGACGCGAGCGATCGCGGGGGCGACGCCCCACGCGGCGCCCATCTCGCCCCATGCATCGGCGAGGCGAAGGCGGATCGCTTCGGCGGCTCCCGCGTCGTCGGTCGGCGCGACCCGAGAAAGGCTTGCCACGGCTGAATCCTAGCGCGACACGGAAATCTTGCCACTTGACGTTAGCACGTTGTTGC
>DASSHR010000028.1:0-5057 GCA_035692745.1 Candidatus Limnocylindrales bacterium
ACGATCGCCTCGGCGATGAGCGCCAGCGCGTCGTCGACGGGCGTGGCGGTGTGGCGATGGCCGATGCGGATGGCCGTGCCGTCGAGCTCGAGGCGGGTCGGTCGACGTCCTTCCAGGACGGCATTCACGAGGTGCACCGCCTCCGGCTCGACCGGTCGGGATTCGACGACCGCATCGACGACCTCGCGCAGCGCGCTGCGGACGCGTCGAACGCGCGCCAGCTGCGCCTCGTTGATGGCCACGCCCGCCTCCGGATGCACCAGCTGGTGCTCCAGGAACCACATCGCGGCGTCCGCGGGCATGGCCAGGTGCTCGTCGCGCTCCTGCTGCTCGTCCGTTCGGCCGTGGCCGGGGTGGAGCGTGTTCAGGAAGTCGAGGGCGGATTCCAGATCGATGCCGTGCGAGTGCTCGGCGGGACTCAGGTTCGTCATGTCATCAGTGCCTTTTGCGCAGTGTCGGTACCACTGGATAACCACTCTACAGCGCTTGACAGGTTACCCGCAAGTGGGTACAGTTCACGAGTAACCAGAGATGACCCTCAAGGGGGTTACGCGAAGGAGGTGCCTGATGGCTCCGTTCATCATGATCGTCCTGTCGATCGGGCTCATGGCCCTGCTCGGCATCGCCGGTGGCCTGGGCATCGATTCTCGCCCGTCGTACCGCGACGACCACGCCCGCTGATCACACCCCCGAACCAACCCTGGAGTCCCTCACCATGAACGCCTTCGTTCCCTATCTCGCGGCCCTGCATCAGCGCGACCTCATCGAGGAGGCGGAGCTGCTGCGGATCGCACGACGCGCGGAGCTCGCCAACCCCGGCGTGTCGGCCTGGCGCCGGCTGCTCGCGATCGGCGCGCAGTCCCTGAGCGGCGTGTTCGCATCTGCCGCCCGGACCTTCGATCCGGACATCGACTGCGTCGACGCCGCGGCGGCCTGACCGCCCGACCAGCGATCTCGTATCGTCGCTCGCCATGCGCGACATCCTGACCACGTGGGGCCCTCGAGGCCTCGCCGCAACCACCTGGGGCCCCGGCCGCCTCGACCTCTTCTGGGTCGATGACGACCGGGCCCTTTGGCATCAGGCGTCGATCGACGGCGCCTGGACCGAGGCCGAATCCCTGGGCGGTCAACTCGCGTCCGCACCGACCGTCGTCGCGTGGGCGATCGACGAGATGGAGGTCTTCGCCGTCATGGACGACGGCGAGCTCTGGAATCGCTACTGGGACAGGACGTACTGGCACGCGTGGGAGTCGCTCGGTGGCGAGCTTGACCCCGCCTGGACGCCGGCATCCTCGTCGTCGGGCCCCTCGCGACTCGACGTGTACGCGCGCGGGCAGGATGGGCGCACGTGGCACCGCTGGTGGGACGGGACGCGCTGGGTTCCGTGGGAGCAGCGCTGATCGCCTGAACGTCGCGTGGCGGCCAAGCGTCAGGCGGACGTGCGATCGCCCGCGGGCCGGTCCGCGACCGTGCCGCTCTGTGCCCCGCGGTACGCGTCGCGAGCAGCTCCTTCCGCGTCGTCGCTGCTCTGGGCATTCGCCTGCGCCATGCGCATGGCGTCGCCTCGGCTTGCCGATTTCTCGGCGGCGCGATCGGCCGCCTCGCGGGCTGTCCGCGCAGCCTGGTCCGCCGCGGCTGCCGCGCGCTCGGCGAGCACGGCAATCTCCTCTGACGAGGCAGCATCGAGCTGCGCCTGGGTCGAGGCCTCCTCGGCAACACGGGCAAGCCGGTTCGCGAGTTCCGCCGCGCGAGTGGCATCGCGCCATCGCTCGAGCAGATCGGCCGGGGTGACGACGTCGTCCAGCATTCGGCGATCATTCCGCGAAGCGGCGGCACATCGCCACCCCGTGCTCGATGCTCGATGCTGCAGGCGCATTGCAACGACGCCGGAACGTGACGCAGCAGCCCTCCACCGCCGCCAGATAAGCGGCAGATAAGCGGCTGCAGGTAGGGTGCGCGCGACGCCCCTGCCGACGAAGTGCCCCGACGGCAGGGGCGTTCACCTCCGGCCCGCCGAGTCCCGTCGACGACCCGTCGAATGCTGCTGGACGAGCCGCCCGCCGAATAGCCGTTCCATCCCGGCGCCTCCGCCCGGCGCGTGCTGCACCCGCCCGCAACCTGCCGGTTCGAGGGTTCCGTGGAGCAATCAGCGACGCCGTGGCGTGTGTTCGATGCGCCGGCAAACGGCAACGAGACCGAAGGCACCGGACCGGCGCCGGCGCCGGGCGCCGCAGCGCCCCCTGCCCGGGTCGCGCCCGGAACGCACGTCGCCATCCTCGGCGTGATCGGAGCCATCGTGATTGGTGCGATCGCGGTGGTGGTTGCCCTCGGCGGGTCCGGCGGGCAGCTGGTCGAAGGCCCCGGCGCCGGGCCCGTGGGCTCGGGCGGGACGGTGATGCTGGCCGGCGGTGGCGCCGGCGACGTCGTGGTGGATGTCACCGGTGCCGTGACGCGGCCGGGCCTCTACCACCTGCCCGCCGGTTCCCGCGTCGGCGACGCGATCGACGCCGCGGGCGGGTTCAGCCCACGCGTCGATGCGGCGAAGGTCGCCGAGGCGCTCAACCTCGCAGCGGCGGTCACGGATGGCAGCCAGGTCCACGTCCCGTCGCGCGACGATCCCGATCCGGCGACTGGGGGCGGTGCCGACGCAGGAGCGGGCGGCGGTGGCGCCGGCGGCACGGGCGCCGGCGGCTTGGTGGACCTCAATACCGCGACGCCATCCGAGCTGGATTCCCTGCCGGGCATCGGACCGGTGACGGCGGCAAAGATCGTGGAGTCTCGGTCCACCGCCCCATTCACGACGATCGAGGAGCTTCGCGATCGGAAGCTCGTCGGCGAGAAGACGTTCGACCAGCTCAAGTCGCTCGTCACGGTCCACTGATGCCCCGCGCCGCGTGGCTGGGAATCGGCGCCTGTGCGGGAGCCCTGTGCCTCGGCGCGGTCGGTGGGATCGCCGCCACGCTCCTCGGCGTGGCAGCGCTCCTGCTGGCATGTGCGGTCGCGGCGAGCCCGTGGCGCCCTCGAGCCCGCGTCCTCCTCCCGCTGGCGCTCGGCGTCGCCGCTATCGGGGTTCGTGGCGTGCTGGGTGGAGGGCCGACGGGGCCGGTGCCGCCCGCGCCGTCGGGCGATGGGCCGTGGATCGGGCTCGTCGAGACCGTCGGGGCGCCGCGCGACGGTGCTCGTCCGGCGACGATCCGGCTCGACGATCCCGACGGCGTCCTGGTGGCAGCAACGTTGCCCTGGTATCCGCCGGTCGTGCCCGGCGACCGCGTGCAGCTCGACGGCGGGATCCGGCCCCCGCCGGAGAGCGAGTACGGCGACTACCTCCACAAGATCGGCGCGTCGGGCACGCTGCGTGCGGATTCCCTGGAGGTGCTGCCCGCCACGGACTCCATCAACCGGTTGCTGGAAGGCTGGCGGCGGTTGGCCGCGGCGGGCCTGCAGCGGGCGCTGCCGGAACCCGAGGCGGGCCTCGCGGCCGGCGTGCTGATCGGACTCCGTGACCTCGTCGATCGCGACCTTGCCGCGGCCTTCACGACGGCCGGCGCCAGCCACGTGGTCGCGATCTCGGGCTGGAACATCGCGATCGTGGCGTCCACGCTCGGTGCGCTGGCCGGCTCGGTCCGGAGGCGACGCCGAGCCCTGCTCACGACAGCCGGGATCGTGCTGTACGTCGCCTTCGTCGGCCCATCGCCGTCGGTGGTGCGCGCGGCGGCGATGGCCGGCGTGGCGCTGCTGGCGCGCGAGGTCGGGCGGCCGGGGAGCGCCGTTGCGGCGCTCGGCTGGGCATGCGCGGCGCTGCTGCTCGTCGACCCCGCCTGGATCGACGACGCCGGGTTCCGCCTGTCGGCGCTGGCGACGGCGGGAATCCTCGCGTGGGGCACCGGACTCACGAAGCGAATCGCCGGACCGTCGCCGGGCCGCGCGCGGCGCTTCGTCGCCGACGTGCTCGGCGTGTCCTTCGCCGCCCAGGCGGCAACGACCCCGATCGTGCTGCTGGACTTCGGCCGGCTGTCCCTCGTCGCGCCGATCGTCAACCTCATCGTGGTCCCGCTCGTCCCCGCAGCGATGGCGACGGGCGCCCTCGCGCTCGTCGTCGGTGTCGCGGCTGGGTTCGGCCTGCCGGGCGTCGTCGCGACGCTCGTTGGACTGCCCGCCTGGGTGCTCTACGCGACGATGGTCGCCACGGTTCGGATCGGCGCTGGCCTGCCGCTCGCGAGCCTCGCACTCGATGCGCCGTGGGACGTCCTCGCGGCCGTGCTCGCTGCCGTCCTCATCGGCATTGGCGCGCGCCGGGGCGAGGCGATCCTCGGCTGGATCCGGAGGGCGTCGGTGTCGGCGATCGGCAGGGCACAGCCGCGGGCGAGGCCTCCCGCCGCGGCCGCCACCGGCAAGCAGCGCGGGCAGCCCGCGAGGCCGGCCAGGGCGCCGAGGATCGCCGTGCTCACGCTGTCGGCCGCCACGATCAGCCTCGCCCTGGCGTTCGCGTACCGGCCCGATGGCGCGATCCACGTCATCGTGCTCGACGTCGGGCAGGGCGACGGAATCCTGGTCGAAGGCGATCGCGGCGGTCGGATGCTCGTGGACGGCGGCCCGGATCCGACGCGACTGCTCATCGCGCTCGACGAGCGCCTGCCGCCGTGGGACCGGCGGATCGACGTCCTCGTGCTCACGCACCCGCACGAGGATCACGTCGCAGGCCTCGCGCCGCTGCTCCAGCGGTACCGGGTCGGGCGCGTGTACGAGCCGGGCATGATCGGCCCCGGGCCGGGCTATGACGCGTGGGCGGCGATCTTCGCCGGCGGTGGACCGCCGCGCGGACGGCTGTCGACGGGCGACCGGTTGACCCTCGACTCGATCCGCTTCCGGGTCCTCTGGCCGGACGCCGACCGCGTGCCACTGCATCCGCCCGACGGCGGTACGTCCATCAACAACGTCTCGATCGTGCTGCTCGGCGAGGCCGGCGGCCAGCGGTTCCTGCTCGCGGGCGACGTCGAGGAAGGCGTCGACCCGGAGCTCCTCAAGCGCGGCCTGCCGACGCTCGACCTCCTCAAGGT
>DASSHR010000029.1:0-2096 GCA_035692745.1 Candidatus Limnocylindrales bacterium
TGTTGGCGTTGGCGCGGCCATGGCTGGCGTCCACGGTAGACGGGCGATCGCGGCGGGCGTCGGTGCCGTGGCGCTGATCGCGATCATCGGGTTCACGCTGCTGGGCGGGACGCCGCCGAACGGCGAGCCGACCGCGACGACTCCGGGCGCGGTCGCGTTCGCTTCGCTACCCGCTGCTCTTGCCACGCCCGCCGGCGCGACACCGGCGCCCACTTTCGCGCCGTTCACCCAGGATCCGGCCGCGACCCTGGTCGCCGTCGGGCCGATCCCGTCACCGACCGATCCGACCACCGCTCCGACCTCGGGCCCGATCGCGGCACCAACGCCGGCGCCCACCGCGCGCCCGACCCCGCGACCCACGCCGGCGCCCACCCCCGTGCCGACACCCGCACCGACCCCGACTCCGACGCCCACGCCCACGCCCATCCCCGCGCCGACGCCGTCACCGAAGGTGATCTGCACCGTCCCCCAGCTCGTCGGCCAGAACTCGGCGAACGTCGCGGCGCTCTGGGCCGCCGCGAGCTTCACCGGCACGATCACCTACGCGCCGGTCATCCCGCCCCAGTACAAGGTCGGCTGGCAGAGCCTGGCCGCCGGCACGGACGTGCTGTGCACGAGCGACATCACGGTGCAGCAGCTCGCGCCCTGATTCGGGCTTACGAGGGTGGTTGGCGCGGCGATATCCCCAGCGGTATGTGGCAGAGCGTCTGGACGAATGTCATCGGTTTCCTCAATAATCTTGAAGGAATGAGTGACACGAAGAGCCCGCGGCACGATGTGCTCTTTGAAGCCGCCTCCGAACGAGGTGGACACTTCACGACCGCCGACGCGGAGCGGGCGGGCTTCCGCAGCCCACTCCTCACGTACTACGTTCGCCGAGGCACCTTCGTCCGTATCGCACGCGGGATCTATCGACTTCGAGACTACCCAGCCTCCCCCAACGACGCCCTTTACCCTGCCGTGCTTGCTCTTGCGCCCGACGGTGTCGTGTCCCATGAATCCGCCCTCGAACTCCACGGGCTTTCAGACGTTATCCCCGACGCGATCCACGTGACAGTCCCTCGAGGCCAACGAGGACGCGCCGGCCTTGAGGGCGTCCGCATCCACACGTCGGTGAAGCCATTCGCACCTGGAGACGTCACCGAGAAGGCCGGCATTCCAGTCACGACCGCCGGCCGGACGATTGTCGACGTCGCTGAGGCGGGTACCGCGCCCGAACAAATCCTCGCCGCAATCCGACAGGCGCTGCGCCGCGGTTTGGTAACCGCCCAGGATCTTCACAACAGGTCATCAGGCACGGGATCCCGCGTCGCGGAGCTGATCGAGCAGGCCGTACCCGGGCCCGCAACGTCGCGATACGCATCGGATGGCGCGTTCCGAAGCGCCCTCGAGAGCCGGCTTGGGCGAATCAGTCGCGATACCGGACGACCTGTCTCCCGCCTTCGAAAAGAGGTCGGCTTCGACCGCCTCCTTGCTCGCCTGTTCAAGGTGGCCCCGGAGCGCTGGGTCCTCAAGGGCGGCCTTGCACTTGACTATCGATTTGGCGACCGAGCTCGCACCACGCGCGACCTCGACCTCGACACAACCGGAACTGAGGATGACGCGCTTCGAGACCTTCGCGCCGCCGCCCACGTCAACCTGGACGACTACTTCCGATTCGCAATCGAACGCCGAGAGCTCGAAGACCTGGACCAGGGACGAGCGATTGGTTTCCACGTCCGCGCCGAGGTGGCGGGTCGGGTGTTCGACGAGTTCGTGGTGGACGTTGGCTTTGCCGATGACGTCAATCCCGAACCCGTCACTGGGCCACCACTCCTCCAGTTTGCCGGCCTCGACCCCGTGACTGCGCCGACGATGCCGCTCGCCGTCCACCTGGCTGAGAAGGTTCACGCCTATTCGAGGCAGTACGGCCCTGGGGGCTTCCCGAGCTCGCGAGTGAAGGACCTGGTTGACATGGTCCTCATATCGGATGAGGCGAGCCCAGGCGCCCGAAGCGTACGGCTCGCCCTCGAGGAAACCTTCTCAGCACGGAACACCCATGCGCTTCCCGCGGCACTTCCGGCTCCGCCGCATGCATGGCGAGTGCCGTACCGCAA
>DASSHR010000030.1:0-8255 GCA_035692745.1 Candidatus Limnocylindrales bacterium
TGCGTTCGGGCGCGGCGATGGAGCGGCGCAATGGCACGTCGCGGACGCGGTCGGGCGTCGTCCGGCCCGGTTCGGTGGAATGCGTCCGGCTCGAGCATCGGGAAGGACAGGACGTCCGTGGGGCCCTCGTGGCCCATGTGCTCGACGTTGAGCTCTTCGAGCTCCTCGTCGTCCGTGAGGACGACCGTCACCGAACCCGGCTCGGGCGCCCGCGCTGCCTCCAGTGCCGCGGCGACCGAGCTCGCGAGGCGGCTCGCGGGCAGCGGCGATCGAACGGCGTCACGCCGGACGATGTCGACGCGCCACGGGCGCAGGTAGATCGTCCGTCGCGCGTCGGCGCTCACGATTGGACGTTCACGATGCGCCACCGGATCGATCCAGGCGCCATCGGACCTGTTCGTCGGCGATTCCCATTCGCCGGAAGCCGGCGCGCTCCAGGACACCCTGACGTCAGGCAGGGCTGCCACCCCCGCCGCCGGCAGCGCGGCGCGATTCGATCTCGACCACCTTCGACGACGGATACGCGACGCGCTGGTGGTACATGCCGAGGAGCTGCTGGACGAACGCCTCCTGGGCGACGTTGATGTCGCGCAGGGTCAGGTCGCATTCGTCGAACTGGCCGTCGGCGAGGCGATCCGTGATGATCCGGCTGACCATCGCCCGGATGGACGCCTCGTCGCGCGAGGCGAGCGACCGAACCGACGCCTCGACCCCGTCGGCGAGCATGAGCAGGGCCGCCTCTCGCGACTGGGGCTTCGGGCCGGCGTGCCGGTACCGGCGCACGTCGACCGCATCGGCGGCCTTGGCGCCCTCGACGGTGTCGATGCCGCCATACGGCGCCGCCGCCTCCTCGCGCGCCTTGCCGAGGAAGTAGCCCATGACCGCGGTCCCATGATGCTGCGGGATGAAGGCGATCAGCGTCTTCGGCAGCCGGCCCTGGTACGCAACATCGATTCCGTCGGCGACGTGTTGCTTCAGGATCGTCGCGGACTCGTCCGGCGACAGCTCGTCGTGGACGTTCTCGCCGCCCGCCTGGTTCTCGATGAAGGCGATCGGGTTCGCGAGCTTGCCCACGTCGTGGTAGTACGCGGCGACGCGGGTGATCAGCGGGTCCGCCCCGATCGCTTCGGCCGCGCGCTCCGCAAGGTTCCCGACCATCAGCGAGTGGTGGTAGGTGCCGGGCGTCTCGACGAGCAGCCGGCGCAGGAGCGGCTGCGACGGGTTCGCCAGCTCCAGGAGCTGGAACACGGTCAACAGCCCGAACACGTTGCCGAGGACGGCGAAGCTCCCGACGGCCGCCACGGATGCGCCGCCCGCCGATGCCGCCGCCGCTCCGATGAGCTGGAGCACGCCCGTCAGGTCGCGCTCGCCGAGCAGCGAGAAGGCCGTCACCACGACCGCCTGGACCACGAAGATGGCGGCGCCTGCCTGCAGGAAGGCCTGGAGCCGTTCGCCGCGCCCGATGGCGAGGATGCCCGCGAGCCCGCCGAGCATCACGTACGTACCCAGCTCCAAGGATGGGCCGTTGACGGCGCCGGCGACGACCGCCACCACCGCCGTGACGAGGATCGCCGCCTCCGCATCGAGCAGCACCGCGACGATCAGCCCGATCGCGGAAACCGGCAGGATGAAGGGCAGGGCCGCCCGACCCTGCGTGAGCTGGAGCGCGAACGTCGCGAACGCGATGAGCAGCCAGATCAGCATCACGACGTTGTTGCGATGCCAGTACGCCGGCCGGAACAGGCGGAGCCAGGCGATGAGCATGGACACGAGCAGCCCCGACAGCAGCAGCCAGCCGCCGATCGAGGCGACGTCGAGCTTGCGCTGGTCCAATCCCAGGGCCTGGATCCGGGCGAGGACCTCCGGGCTCACCTTCGTGCCGTTGCGGACGAGGACCTCACCCTGCGCGATGCTCTCCACGACGGGTGCGACCGCCGCCGCCCGCTTCGCCTTCTCCTGGTTCGTCCGATCCTGGCTGAACGAGCTGTTCGGGACGAGCAGCGGCGCGACGAGGTCCGCGGCGAGCGTGCGTTCACCCTCCGACAGGTCGCCTGCCATCTGCCCCGACAGGCTCGCGCGCGCCTGCGCCACCTCGGTGTCACGAAGCTCGTTGCGCTCCGTCAGGTCGAGGACGCGTGCCGCCTCGCTGCGCACGGGCGCCCAGCGATCCGGCTTGAGCGTCTGCAGGACGGTGCCACCCTGGTCGCTGATCGTGGGCACGAACGTGTCGAGGATGCCCTGGCGCTCGTCGGCTGACGTGTCCGGCGAGAACGCGGTGTCGAGCAGCGCAACCCGGCGCGCGAACGCCGCGAGCTGCTCGTTCGAGATCGTGATCGCTCGTTCGGTCGTGAAGTCGTACTGCGGCGGAACGCCGTCGGCCGCGTCCTTGCGCGCCTGATCGGTCAGGACCTCGTTGGTGAAGGTGATGGCCCGCGGCGCACGAATGTCCGACGGCGCGAGGCTGCCGGCCTTGACGTCGAGGCCCGGCGACAGGTCGAGGCCGAGCGTGACGGTCATCACGACGATCAGCGACGCCGCGGCCGCGAGGATGCGGACGAGCTCGCGACGGCTCGGGAATCGCGGCGGCCGCTGCTGCGGCACGGTCATCAGCCGGCCCCGGATCCCGGCGTGGTTGCCGCGGCCTCGGCCAGCACGCGGGTGACGACCTGGCTGACCATGCGGCCGTCGGCGCGGCCCTTCGTCTTCGGCGACAGGAAGCCCATGACCTTGCCCATGTCGCGCGGCCCGCTGGCGCCGGTCGCCGCGACGGCATCGCGGACGAGCGCCTCGATCTCCGCCTCGGAGAGCTGCTCGGGCAGGTACGCGGCGAGGATGCGGATCTCGGCTTCCTCCTTGGCGACGAGGTCCTCGCGGCCGCCGTTCCGGAACGCCTCGACGGATTCGCGACGGGTCTTCACCTCGCGCGCGATCAGCGCGGCGACCTCGTCATCGGCGTACTCCCGCTTGTCGCGCTTCTCCGCGTTGTAGATCGCCGATTCGGCCATGCGCAGCGTGTCGCGGCGCAGCGCGTCACCCGACCGCATGGCGGCCGTGATGTCGGACTGGATTCGCTCTCGGAGGGACACCGGTATCGGCACCTCGGGCGTCGCCCGGGCGGTCGATGGAGGTGGCGGGCCGTCGTTCGCGATGTCGCGTCGGACGGTCCCGGCCGTCCGCTCGATCAGCCCTGCGGCGTTCGCGCGTTCTTCTTGCGCTTCGCTTCCTTGCGCTTCCGCTTCACGCTCGGCTTCTCGTAGTGCTCGCGGCGGCGGGCCTCGGCGAGGATGCCGGACTGCTGGATCTTCTTGTTGAAGCGGCGGAGGGCGCTCTCGAACGTCTCGTTCTCACCCACTCGAACTTCTGCCAATCCGGGATTCACCTCCCCGGGCCTGGGAGTTCGGCGCGGTTCCCGGCTCGTGGCCCGACGAGCTCGGCGCGGCCCCGATTGCGAGCGTGCTTGCGCGTGCTCGCAGGGCCGCCGGAGTGTGGCACAGGCCCCCAAGAGGGTCAAACGCTCGGCGGGGGGCCGGGCAGAACGGCAATCCTGCGGGATGCCACCCTCGGTGGCGTTGTGCGGCATTCGTGCGGTACGCACCGGGCGAGAGCTCGCGCGAGCCTCCGGGATGTGCGTCGCGGAACGTCATCCCGCAGCCTGTCGGGCTCCGCGAGGTCGGTTGACGCGGATCCGGCCGGCCCGCGGCCGCCGAGTGCTCCCCGCGGTGTCATCCCGCAGGAACCACAGTGCCGCGATGGACCCGGCCGGAGCCGACATCCAGCGCCGGATCTCGCGACCGCGCGTGGGAAGTGCCGCGCCGAAGAGCTCGTCGAGACGGCGTACCCGCTCTCGATTCGTGGTCGTGTCGCCGATCACCAGCAGCCGGCTGACGGCGCCCGGACTCCAGCCGCGATCTCGAGCCAGCTTCGGCGCGAGCCGCACCTTGCGGTCGAGTGGCGCGAGCGTGCCCTGCGCATCCGCAACCACCGACTTGATCTCGACGACGAGCACGGCACGTGTTGTCGGGTGCCAGCCGAAGATGTCGATCGAGCCTCGTTCGCCGTATTCGCTGAACGTCGCCTCCAGGACCACCTCCCAGGCGAGCGCCCGCAGGATCGAAACAACGAGGTCCACAAGCGCCGCGTGGTCTTCGTCGAGCAATCGATCGAGCGCCTCGCCGCGCCATCGAACGCGGATGTCGAGGTCTGCCCCGAGCGCGAGACACACGGCTTCGACACGGCGGAGGTCACTCGACCGCGCGAGCCCTCGCTCGAGCTTCGACACGAACGACCGCGAGACGCCGGCCCGGGTCGCGAGATCGCGCTGACGCCAGCCGAGGCGGATGCGGATGGCCCGGAGCGAACGACCGATCCGTTGTGGGTCGAACATCCCCTCCATCGTCGCGGGAGTCGCTTACCACCGCGTTATCTCGCCGCGGCCACCAGGTCGGCGATGACGTCGCTCCAGGGCAGGGCGATCGAGCCGTGGCCGGCGTCGTCGAGGAAGACCCCGCGGGCGCCCGGGATGTTCGCGGCGAGCCACTGGCCGTGCTTGATGTTCACCAGCCGGTCCAGCGCGCCGTGCCGGATCACGACCGGCACGCGGATGTCGCCTACGCGGAAGCCCCAATCGCGGGCCTGCGCGAGGTTGTCGTCAAGGTAGCCGGTGTACCCGCGAGCAACGGATCGGCGCATCGAGCGGATGAGCGCCGGGATGAACTCGTGTGCGTGGTCGAACGCGATGGCCCGTGCGTCCGGCGGGCCTCCGACGGCCCGCAGCCGGCGCGCCGTCATGCGCGCCATCATTCCGACCGCCTGCTCGTACTCCTCGATCATCGCCGGCGTTGCCTCGTTCGCCAGCGCGTCCCATTCCGGCAGCGCATCCTCCGGCACGAACGAATCCCACGCCGGCCCGACCTCGAGGCGCGGGGCCATCCCGGCGACGACGACGCAGGCGAGCACGCGATCGGGGAGCAGCGCGCCGGCCGCGAGCGCCGGCGGCCCGCCACCGGAGTTGCCCAGCACGAAGAACCGATCGACGCCCAGCCGGTCCGCGAGCGCGCTCGTGATGCGCGCCTCGTCGGCGATCGTCCGGCCGGGCTGTCGCGGCGAGCTGCCGTAGCCGCCGCGGGAGTACATGGCGACGCGCATCCCGGCGGCGCCGGCCGCCCCGATCAGGCCGCCCCAGCGCGTCGCGGCGCTCGGTGTCCCGGAGTGGAAGACCACGAGATCACGAGCGTCTTCCGGGCCATCGACGAGATATTCGACGAAGCCCTCGGCGAGCGGCAGCCTGCGATACGCCACGCGCCGAGGGTACGCCGCAGGGCATGAGCTAGCGCAGGGCGGCCGCCAGCTCGCTGCCCCAGGTGCGGGCGCGCTCGAGCTCGCCGTCGCGCAGCGGGCCGTACGACGACGCAACCGCGAACTTCTGGCCCTTCGCGATGGTGCGGAACCCGGCACGGCGGAGCCGCTCGTCGATGGCGCCCGTCGCGCCGCCCGGCGACCAGCGGAGCTTCGTCTCGAACGAAGCGGCCGCCGCCTCGCCGTGCGGCAGGGTCTCCAGCCAGTGCCGCAGCGACGGGTGCGAGACGTCCGCAGGGCGCGGTGCCTTCGGGTCCTTGCCGGCGCTGGCGAGCATCCCGTCCGACGGCAGCCCGAAGGCCATGATCGGTGCGCCGGCAACGACGAGGTCCGCCTCGGCGACGATGGATGACGTGGCCTCGTCCGTGTTCAGGGCGCGCGCATCCGGCCCGATGCCCTCGGCGATGGCGCGCGCAACCGCCGCGGTGTTGCCCCAATGTGATTCGTAGACGACGATCGCTCGCATCTCGTGCTTCCTCCAGGGTTGGGCCGACCTCTCGACGGCCGCGCCCGCGTCCCATCGTCGACGTGACGCGACGCCGGCGAAAGGGCCGCGTGCCCCCGATGGTCGGGCCCATCGGCCCGGAGGCACGGCGGGCTAGGCTTCCGCGCGATGGAGACGCTGCTCGACCTGGTCGATGACGCGATGGCGCGATTCGGCGACCGGCCGTGCGTCGCGATGCGCCTCGAGGACGGCACGACGACCGGCTGGACCTACCAAGAGCTGGATCGCCGGTCGCGTGCGGCGGCGCTCCGCCTGCGCGGGCTTGGCCTCGAGGCAGGCGACCGACTCCTCACGTGGTCGCCCTCGGCGCCGGAGCTCGTCGCAACCTACCTCGGCGCCATGCGCGCCGGCATCGTCTACGTGCCCCTCGACCTGCGCATGTCGAAGGAGGCGATCGAGGGCGTCGTCACGACCTCCGGTGCGAAGCACCTCGCGATCGGCACCGGTCGCGACGCGCCCGATCCGGCGGCGTTCGGGCTGGGCGACTTCCCGCGGACCACGGTCGACGAGATCGCCGCCCCGCCGGATCCCGCGCTCGAGGCGCGCCTCGCCGATGTCGCGACGTGGCCTCGACCGAGGCCGCAGGACCTCGTCCAGCTGATCTTCACCTCGGGCACGACAGGCACCCCGAAGGGCGTGATGCTCGCGCACGACAACCTGCTCGCCTCGAACCGCACGTTCCATCGGATCATCCCGCCGATGGAGCACCGGATCGTGTCGCTCCTGCCGCTCTCGCACCTGCTCGAGCAGGCGGTCGGACTGTTCTACGCGATGTCCGTCGGCGCATCGATCCTGTACGTGCGGAGCCGCAACCCGCGCGTGATCTTCGATGCGCTGCGCGAGCACCGCGTCACCTCGATGGTCGTCGTACCCCAGGTGCTCGAGCTGTTCTGGAGCGCCATCGAGCGCGAGGTCGAGAAGGCCGGACGAACGACGGTCTTCGACGCCCTCCGGTCGATCGGGCGCCGGCTGCCGATGGCGGTGCGGCGGCGGCTGTTCCGCCAGGTGCATGCGTCGCTCGGTGGCGCGTTCCGCATCTTCGTGTCCGCCGGCGCGTTCCTGCCGCCGGCACTCCAACAGGCGTGGGAGGACATGGGCGTCATCGTCCTCCAGGGCTATGGCGCGACCGAGACCGGCACGGGCTCGTGCACGACGCTGTGGGACCACGGGCTCGGCACGGTCGGCCGACCGCCGGAGGGGATCGAGATGCGCCTCGCGCCCGATGGCGAGGTCCAGTTCCGCGGCCCGACGCTGTTCAAGGGCTACTGGAACCGGCCCGAGCTGACCGCGGCGTCGTTCACCGATGACGGCTGGTACATGACCGGCGACGTCGGCCACCTCGATCCGCAGGGCCGCCTCATCCTCTCGGGGCGCAAGCGCGACCTGATCGTGCTGCCGAACGGGTTCAACGTCTATCCCGAGGACATCGAGAACGCGCTGCGCATCGCGGGGTTGCGGGATTCGGTCGTGCTCGAGACGAAGCCGGGGCGCGTCGAGGCGATCCTCCTCGTGCCGAGCGACGCCCCGATCCGGGCGACCGGAGACACGTTGCCGTTCGACCCGGCGGCGCCGCCAGCCGACGTGCGCACCCGGCTCGATACCGCGATCAAGGCCGCGAACGCGTCGCTCGGGGCCAACCAGCACATCTCCGGCTGGCGCCTGTGGCCCGAGATGGACTTCCCGCGCACGCACACGCTCAAGGTGAAGCGCGACGTCGTCCGCGCGTGGGTCCGCGGCGAGGTTGCCGCGAGCCGCTGACGTCAGTCCGGAACCGCGACGTCCTGGCCGATCCCCTCGAGGGCCGGCCCGATCTGGTCGTTCCTGGCGTCCGGTGAGCTGCCCGGCAGCCAGCTGAACAGGATCACGTTCGAGCCCAGCACCCGCAGCTCGAACCGCGTCCCGGGCGGGAAGTTGATGCGCCCGACGCTGGCCGCGGCCCAGGTCGCATGGTCGTTCGCGGCGGCGAGCGCCGCGTTCGGCGATTCGAGCGCGTAGATGACGATGAAGCCGTGGTCGGGGTCCAGTGGCATGGCCACCTGCAGCACGGTCCGCGGGGCGGCGGCCAGGAGCGGTCCCTCGGGTGGCCGGTATGCCCGATCGGTCACGGTCGCCTGCAGGCCCGCGGCGGCGAGGGCCGTGAGGACGGCCTGCGTCGCGGCACTGGTCGCGTCCCCCGCGGGCCCGGGTGTCGAGCCGATCGGCGGATACGTCGATCGCGGGACGTACGCGGGCGCGCACGCCGCGGCGCTCAGCGCGGCGCTCAGCGCGAGCGAGACGAGCAGGGCGGCCCGGGCAGCTCTCTGGAGCCGACCGTTGGCTCTACGCATCACGCCGACGGGTCGCGGGACGGGCGGCCCCCCATGACGTGGAAATGCAGATGGTCGACCGTCTGGCC
>DASSHR010000031.1:0-1954 GCA_035692745.1 Candidatus Limnocylindrales bacterium
GCCGACGGCACCGGCGCGACGATCCGCACCCAGCTCGCGCTCCTCGCCGCCTTCGTCGTGGTCGTCGGCGCGCTCTTCGCGGTTGCCGGATCAGTGCTCGCAACGGGCGGGGGCTGCGGGGGCGGCTGACCCACCGCCGAAACGTCGACGAACGAGGCCGCCGGGGCCGTAGCATCCGGCGCACATGGCAGCCTCCAGCGCACTCCCGCCCCCGAACCACGACCCCGGTCCCACCAGGGTCCGGCGCTGGGTTGCGATCTGGATTGCCGTCGTCCTGACGATCGCGGGCATCGGGACGCTCGGGTACGTCGTCTTGCTCGGCTGGTCCATCGGCGATGCGATCTATATGACCGTCATCACGCTCACGACCGAGGGCTACAAGGAGGTCCGCGAGCTCGATGACGTCGGCCGGCTGTGGACGATGCTCGTTGCGGTTGCGGGAGTTGGCATCATCTTCGGTACGGTCGGGTTCGTCGCCGAGACGTTCGTGGCCGAAGCGCTCAGCGGAAGGCGGCAGCGGCGGCGAATGGAACGAACGGTCGAGGCGCTCAGGAACCACATCATCATCTGCGGCTTCGGCCGGGTCGGGGCCACCGTCTCGCGCGAGCTGGAGCATGCGGGCGTGCCCGTCGTGGTCATCGATACGGTCGCGCACTCCGTCGCCGAGGCAAAGGACGAGGGCCACCTCGTCGTCGAGGGCGACGCGACCCGCGACGAGGTCCTCGTCAAGGCCGGAATCCAGCGCGCCAGGGCGCTGATCACGGCGGTCGATTCCGACGCGACGAACGTCTACGTGACCCTGTCTGCCAGATCGCTCAACCCGAAGCTCTTCATCGTCGCCCGGGCGAACGAGGAAGGCTCCGAGGGCAAGCTGCGGCAGGCCGGCGCGCACCGCGTCGTCTCGCCGTACACGCGCGCCGGTCGGCAGATCGCCGAGCTCGCCACGCGTCCGCGCGTTGCCGACTTCATCGATTTCGCGCTGTCCCACGGGCAGCTGTCGTTCTCGATCGAAGAGGTCGAGGTGGCCGCGGACGGGCCGCTGGAGGGGAAGACGGTCGGCGACCTCGCCGGCCGCGGCATCCACGTGATGGCGATCGTGCAGTTCGGCCCTGGCCAGTTCGACACCCACGCGCCGATGGATCGCGTCCTCAATGCGGGCGAGCAGCTCATCGTCAGCGGCACGGCTGACGTGCTCACGGCGCTCCGCGCCGAGGTCTGACCCCCGCGGGCCCCGGCCTAGAAGTAGTTGACGGTGATACCGCCGTCGACGACCATCGCCGCCCCGTTGGTCCAGCGCGACTCGTCGCTCGCGAGGTAGATCGCCATGTGCACGATCTCCTCGGGCTTGCCGAACCGGCCGGTCGGGTTGCGGGCCAGGCGAATGCGCTTCGCCTCCTCGTCCTTGACGAGCCAGTCCATGAGCAGCGGCGTCTCCACCGGCCCCGGGCAGATCGCGTTCGTCCGGACGCCGCGGGGCGCGAACTGGACCGCGAGCGACTTCGTCAGCGCGAGGACGGCGCCCTTCGAGGCGGTGTAGGCATCCTGCGGGTTCGAGCAGCCGAGGATCGCCACGAACGACGAGATGTTGATGATCGAGCCGGAGCCCTGCTCGACCATCTTCGGGATCGCGTACTTGCAGCCCAGGAACACGCCGCGCACGTTCACGGCCATGACCCGGTCCCAGTCCTCGACCGAGGTGTCGATGACCGAGTGGTCGGCCTCGGGCATGATCCCGGCGTTGTTGTAGAGGACGTCGACCCGGCCGAACGCGGCAATCGTCTCGTCGATCATCCGCTTCGCGTCGGCCTCCTTGGAGACGTCAGCCACGACCGCGATCGCCTGGCCGCCCGCCGCCGTGACCTCGTCAACGACCGACTGCGCCGCCGGCGCCGTCACGTCCGCGACGACGACCTTCGCGCCCTCGGCGGCGAACATGCGCGCCGCCACGCGGCCC
>DASSHR010000032.1:0-3996 GCA_035692745.1 Candidatus Limnocylindrales bacterium
CCGACCTCGTACAGGTCGGCGAAGCACTCGAGGTTCTCGCGGACGCTGAGCCGGAGGTAGAGGCCCGGCGCCTCGGGCATGACCGCGATCCGACGCCGGATCTCCACGCCGTTCTCCGGGGCGAGCGGGATGCCCGCGATCGTCGCGCTGCCCGCGTTCGGGGTGAGCAGGGTCGCCAGCGTGCGGACCGTCGTGGTCTTGCCGGCGCCATTCGGGCCGAGGAAGCCGAAGACCTCGCCACGTCCGACATCGAAGCTCACGTCCTGGAATGCCGTGCGCTCGCCGAAGCGCTTCGTGAGGTGTTCGACGTGGATCGCCGGGCTTGAGGCGGCCGTGCTCGGGGCAGAGGCAGATGCAGGGGCAGGGGAGAGGGTCACCGCACCTTCGAGGGTAGTCCTGATCTCGGCAGCGGGTGCGATGCGAGGTCGAGGTGCGCCTCCTCGCCGGGTCGGAGCACGTGGACGGCGATCGATGGGTCGGCGGCACGCACCAGCTCCGCGAATCGCTCGCCCGGCCTGACGAGCGGCCGGCGCCACACGCGGTGCAGGTGGCGGGGGTAGAGCGTGCCCCAGTGGATCGGGACCACGGCCCGCGGCGCCAGCTCCACCGCGACGGCCGCCGCGCCGCGCGGACCGAGATGCCCCGGGCCAAGATGCGGCCCCCAGGTCCACACCGGCAGAAGCGCGAGATCCACGCCCGCTGCGACCGATGCCATGGCGCGGAAGCGGCCCGTGTCGCCCGCGAAGTACACGCGCCGCCCCGAGGTGCCCGGGCCCGGGCCGGGCGCACGTCCCTCCAGCACGTAGCCGAGCGGCTTCGCTCTCGGTGCGCCGGGCGAGATCCAGTGCCGCGCCGGCACCGCCTCGATGCGCAGCCCGTCCACGTCCAGCGTCTCGCCCGCGCTGACCTCCACCACCGGACCAACCCCGGCGATCAGGCGTGCCGCGGAACCCAGCCCCTTGGGGACCACGAGGACCGGGCGTCCGGGCAGGGCGTCGAGCGACCGGCGATCGAAGTGGTCAGGGTGCCCGTGCGAGATGACGACAACATCCGCCTCCAGCGTCGCGGGGTCGGGGATGGTTCCGTGCCGTTCCAGGGCGCCGAGCCGGGTGCGCAGGAACGGATCTGTCAGGACGCGGACGCCGCCGAGCGTGACGAGCGTCGTCGCGTGGCCGACGAACCGGACGTCGATCGATGCCTCGGGCGCCGCCTCAGGCTCGACGTCGGACGATCGGGTCACCGGACCTGCCCGGGATGCGCCGGAGGCGCGTCGGATGCTGGAGCAACGTGATCGCGCCACCGAGGACCGCCCCGGCCGAGCTCTCGATGAGGTCGGCCATCGTGTCGTCGTACGTCAGGTCCATGCCACGGGCGCCGAGCTTCATCGCCGTCCACTCGAAGATCTCCCACACCGCCGAGGCGGCAATGCCGAGCGCTGCCGCGAACGCGCCGGCCTCCCATGCGGTCCGGGTCCGCGGCGAGGCCATCGACCCGACGACCCCGGCGAACAGCGCGCCGTTCGCGAAGTGGATCGCGTCGTCGACGTGCGCCCGCTGGTAGATGCCGACGGCGTTGCCGCCCGCGTCCGCGAGGATCGGGAGCGCGACGAGCAGGTCGAGCTCGCGCGGGTATCGCTGCTCCCGGCCGCGACCGCGGATCCGCCACGCGACCGGGACGACAAGCAGCGCCCCCACGTAGCCAACGGCGCGCACCTTCATCGCCTTGCCGCTGAAGCGTGGCTTGTCGGAGTTGACGGCGGCATCCACGGCAAGCGCGACGACCGCAGCCTTGACCCCGGTGATCGCGCTGGTCCACGCGACATCGGACAGCGCCGGCGGGCGCGCGGGTGTCTCAGTGGTAATTGCCACGTGAACAGTCTCGCCCCGGCGCCGAACGGGCGGATTGCGCGCGTCCGGCCCCGCATGCCAATCGCGTGGGGTCTACCGGGCGGCGGCGAGCTCGTCGGCCTGCGCGCTGAGCGCGGCGGTGACCTGGTTGAGCACCGGCATGAACAGCGGCGAGCACACGTCGCGGCAGCGGACGCCGAGCTCGGCGAGGTCGCGCAGTCGTTCCTCGAGCACGATCCACGCCGCCTCGCGATGGGGGAGCAGGTAGTCGACCGGGTAGAACAGCTCGAACGTGGGGCCGACGGTCCGACCCACGTGCTCGAAGCCGACGGGCAGGCGCGTCACCAGGCCACCGAGCGGCTTGATGGCGCTCCGCATGAGCAGCATGGCCACCTGCGCGAGAACGCGCAGCTGGTCCTCGGATTCGTCCGTGTGGGCGAAGTACCGGGCCAGGACCTGGAGGATGACCTCGTAGACCGCGTTGAGGAGGTCCGTGGCCCGTGAGGCGAACGCGTCCGTGATCACCGGGACGTCGACCCCGTCCTCGCGCTCGCGCACGTAGGCCGCGAGCACCGGCCGTGCCGGCTCGAAGTCCGGGTCCGCGTCGCGAAGCTCCAGGTACTCGTCGAGGATCGTGATCAGCCGCCCGAAGTGCGCCTCGCGCCATTCGCCGCGGGCGCCCTCGCCCTGCTCGACGATCGTCTCGACCGCCGCCCGCGCCGACGCGAGATCCGTGACGGGCGCGAGGTCCTCGAAGCCGTAGAAGTGCGCGCCGGTGGCCTGGGCCTCCGTCGGCCCGACGAACAGCCGCGTCTCGCCGAGCCGTTCGGCGAGGCGCTCGAGCCCGAGCTCGATCGCCCGGTACAGCCCGCCGATCGTCTCGAAGTCCTGGAGGTGCGCGCCAATCTCGTCCTCGTCGGCACGGGGCAGGGGTGCGGCCTTCTCGACCGCAGCGAGCGCGTCCTGGTCGGCCATGTCGAGGCCCTCGGGCCGTTCGAGGTACGCGAAATGGCGCAGGGACTCCTCACCGAAGGGCAGGAGCGCCATCTTGATGCCCGCGGGCCAGGCGGACGGGGCAAGCGGGAAGTTCGGCCGCCCGAACGCCGATGAGGCGCCAACGGCGGTCAGGAGGTTCTGCACGAGCGCGAGGTGGAGCATCTCCTGCTCCGCGATGTGGATGATCTCGCGGCGCCAGCGCTTGACCGCCTTCAGCTGGTCAGGCGTCAGGCCGTCGTCCTCGCGGTCCTTCATCGAGAACGCCGCGTACAGGTACTGGCACATCACGAGCTGCTCGAGCGATGCCGCCTTGCCCAGCGTGTAGACGAGCGCCTCGCGATGCTGGAGGACCATCGTCGGCTCGCCGTGCGGCGCCGTCGCATCGATCGCGCCGCCGCGCGACAGGAGCAGCTGCATGAGCCGGCCCTTCACGGCCGTCTCCGGGTTAGATCTCGCCATGCGCGATCAGCCCTCGGGTTGGCGCGGCGGCTCCGTGGCCGGGACGAGATCGATCGCTCGAACGCGGCGCGTCCGGCCCGCGTCGGTGCGGATCACGGCTGCGGGGATCACGCCACCGACGACCGATTCGACCGTTGCCAGCTCGCCTGCGTAGAGCCCGCTCTGGATCTGGACGCGATCGCCGGCGCGGACATCCGCACCCGCGCGCAGGGCGCCGAGGTTGATGGAGACCGTGCGGGACGCCGCGACCGCGGCGCGCGCATCGGCTGCCGGCGAGCCCGGAGGCGCAGGAGCCCCTGGCTTCGCCTTGGGGTAGAAGACCTTCTTCCGCTTCACGAGGATCGCCGTCGCGGGCGCTCATCCTGCTTGGGCGGCTTCGGCTCACGTCCGGGCCGGGGTGGGTTCGGTCGCGTGCCCGGTGCCATGTCCGGCTTCGGCGGCAGCGGTCCGCGCTCCCGCACGGCCTTCACCTGCGCGTCAAAGGCCGCGGCGACGTCGGGCGGGATGCTGCCGCGCCAGGCGCGCTCGACCTCGAGCATGCGTGCCTGTTGCTCGGCCTTGCGGGCCTTTGCGTAGCCGGAGCGCTTCGTCATCGAAACTCCTTCGATCTGTTCGGGACGCAGCCGCGCCGCTCCCACCGGCCTACAGGGTAGGCGCGCGGGCTCAGTCAGATGTCCGAGCAGGACAGGAAGTA
>DASSHR010000033.1:0-7984 GCA_035692745.1 Candidatus Limnocylindrales bacterium
TCGGGCCACGGGACGGCGAAGCTCGCCCGCTCGATGGCATGGACGGCCGGGATGTCGGCGAAGGTCATCGCGTCGATGCGCAGCGCTACCGGGGGTCGCGCGACCACGCAACCCCTCCATCCGGTGCCTCGACGGGCATCCCGCGCGGCGGGCTGGCGTAGCGCGGTACGAGCCGCTCCGGGTCGTCAGCGTCGCCACCCGCGAGGCGCGAGGCGCCCAGCCGAAGGAGGCTCGCCGGCAGGTCCTCGACGGCGGAGCGGCCACGCTCGAGCGCCGCGGCGGGCGCCCGGCCGTCGAGGTCGACCGCAGCCGCATTCGGTCCGATCGCGTCGGCTCCGGCACCGTGCAGCACCTCCGGTTCCCGGCCACGATCCACGCGCACCAGGTCGCGCGGCCCGGACGGCAGCCAGAGGGTCGGCACCCCGGCGCCCGCGGCATCCAGGAGCGCCGCGTCCGTGCCGATGCCGACGATCGGGACGCGCAGCTCGTGGGCCAGCGTCTTCGCGGTCGCGATGCCCACGCGCAGGCCCGTGAACGCCCCCGGCCCCGTTCCGACCACGACGCCCGCGAGGTCGCGGACCGCCAGATCGTGCGCCGCCAGCAGCCCGACGACCGCGGGCATGAGCTCCTGTGAGTGACGATACCGGCCCTCGAACGCGTCCGCGGCCATGAGCGAGCCATCGGTCGGCCCGACCGCGACGACGATGCGGGTCGTGGCGGTGTCGAGGGCCAGGATCCAGGGCGCGGTCACGCCGCGCCGCCGGCGGTATCGGCTGCGGCGAGGTAGCGCCGGTGGCTCGAACCGTGTGCCTCCACGGAGATCCGCCGCGGGTCGTCGCCGGCGCCGTCGATCCGAACGTCGAGCCGGTCGGGTGGAACTTCGTCCGCGAGCCGGTCGGGCCATTCGATGAGCACCACGCCCGTGGCCTGGCGATCATCGAGCAGGCCGCCGTCGAACGCCTCCGCGGCCGAGGCGAGTCGGAACAGGTCGATGTGGAACAGCGGCAGCCGGCCCGCGTACTCGCCCATGAGCACGAAGCTCGGTGAGAGGATCGTGTCGCGAACGCCGAGGCCGGCGCCGAAGCCCTTGGCGAACACGGTCTTGCCCGCGCCAAGGTCGCCCCACAGGCACAGCAGGTCGCCCGGCTGCGCCGCGGCGGCGAGGCTCGCCGCGAAGGCGCGAGTCTCCTCCGGGCTCCCGGTCGTCACCTCGACGACGGCCTCCGGCTCGGTTGCCACGCGCCCCTCAGGCAAAGCGCTCGAGGTCCCCGATCGGGATCGCGACGGGCGGCCGGCCGCCGAACCGGACGAAGGCCGCTTCCAGCGTGACCCCCGCCGGGAAGCGGCGCGGCCCGGCGAGGCCGGCCCAGCTGCCCTCGGCGCCCGCGAGCGGCCCGGAGCGCACGCGCAGCAGGTCCGCGGGTGGCGGCGGCAGCTCGATCGACGGGTCGTCGACCACGAGCGCCGGCGGTGTCCCGACGATCGCCACCATCTGCCCTTCGAGGCGCTCGAACATCGCCATCAGCGGGGAGGCGATCGGCCGGCGCGCCGCGCCGTCGAGGACGAGGATCCCGAACGGCGGCAGGCCGTGGACCGCCGCGCTGCCGCGACGCTCCGAGGCCAGGAAATCGCGCTGCTCCTTCATCCCGAGCGCGGCCACGATGATCCCGCGGATCCCGACCGCGCGAGCGCGCGTCAGGGCCTCCGCATCCATGCGCGCGCCGGCGACGATGATCGAGCCGGCCATCCCGACATCGACGTGCTGGGCACGGAGCTCGCCATCCGCGTCGGTCGCGACGTGGAGCCGGCCCCACGTCGGCCCGGCGAGGGCAGCCCGGCCGTGGATGGCGCTCGATTGGGTTCGCACCGTGACGCCGGCGCCGGGCTGGACGGCCTGCACGGCGCCGGCAAACGGCGCCTCGATCGGCTCGGGCCGCGCGCCGCCGGCGAGGCGCCAGCGCCCGCCGCTCTTGAACAGCAGCTCGCCGCCCGTCGCGGGATCGTCCGATCGGGCGCCACGGCCGGCGGGTTCGGCGTGATGCTGCCCCGGCTCCGGCGCCTCGCCGTTGGGCGCCACATCGGTCACGATGGTCCGGACGTCGCGGTAGCGCTCGATGATCGGCTGGCCCCGGGACACGGCTTCCCCCGCCTGGACCAGTGCCCGGTCGCCTGGGCGGAGCGGAAAGAACACGTCCATCGCGCGGGCAACGAGCTCGCGATGCGCAACGAGGGCGCGGGCGATCCCGGTCGTGGCGGTCGTCATCGTTCGTCGCCCGGCCAGGCGAGCTCGCCCCACGCGGCGAGCGCGGCGCGGCGCCGGTCGCGGCGCTCGGGCAGGCGGAGCGGGACGTCCCGCAGGTCGACCGCGATGCCAGCGACGCCGCCCGACACCGGCACGGCGACGCGCCGCGCCCGATGGCCGATCCGGGCCGCGTCACGAAACTCGAGCGTCGCCAGGGCGTGGTCGCCCGGCGGCAGGTCGATGAACGAGATCTCGCCCGCGGCGAGGTCGTGCCGGCCATGGAGGTCGCCGTCCAGCGTCAGCCGGCCGGCGCGTGCCGACCCGCGCAGCGAGCCGGGCACGCTCGCGACGACGAGCAGGCTGCCCAGCGGCGCCAGCAGGTCGTCGGCCAGGTCGGCCACGAGGCCGCGTCGCTCGTCGGGGTCGTCGATCGTGCCGAGCGGCCCGAGCAGCCGCGCGTGGTCGTTCGCGAGCTGCGTGGCGCCGGCACGCCGGATCGTGTCCGCGACGGCCAGCGCGACGGCTCGTGGCGGCGCAGCCGCGAAGGCGCCGCCCGCGACGACGGTGATGTCGGGGCTCGCGAGCGCCCCGATGTCCGCGCTCCGGGCGGCGAGGCGCGCAAGCGCGGCGCGTCCCGCGGCGAGCCTGAGTCGCGCGCCCTCGCCCGCTGCGTCGGCCCACGGCTGGGCGCGCAGGTCGAGCAGGCGATCGCCCATGCGATGCCGAT
Source organism: Candidatus Limnocylindrales bacterium (assembly GCA_035692745.1). Taxonomy (GTDB): domain Bacteria; phylum Chloroflexota; class Limnocylindria; order Limnocylindrales; family CSP1-4; genus UBA5189. The sequence continues at coordinate 2,970 of DASSHR010000033.1, forward strand.
CCAGGCTCCCGGTGGTCCATGCGAGCACCGCGTCGACGGCCGCGTCGTCGAGCTCGGCTGGCACCAGGGCGGCCCGCGCCGTGCGCACGGCGATCGCGCTCGGGCCTTGATCGGCGACCCCCGGGCTGGCCATCGCCCGAAGCCCGCCGTTCAGGCCGATGTCGAGCACCTCGACGCGTCGGTCGAGCGCGTCGGCCAGCGACAGGACGGCGCGAACGGCCCCGTGGCGGGTGTCGCTCGTGTTCGGGATCAGCGATTCGAGGACTTCCCGGAGGGGCTCGTCGGGGCCGCTTCGAACGCCGATTGGCGGGGCGTGGAAGACGCGCTCCGCGGCGCCCTCGATCGGCTCGCCGAATCCCTCCGCCCACTCGGGACGGTCGCCGACGGGGCCTGCGAGCACGACCCGGAGCTCCGGCCTGCGGCGGGCAACGGCACCGACCAACGCGGCGAGGTCGTCGAGCCAGCCGCGCTCGTCCGGTCCCGGCGGATCGCCCGCGCCAACCAGGACTGCGGCGACCTCCGGCCGCAGCGCGAGCTCGGTCATCTCGCGCGGGTCGTGGGTTTCCGGTGAGGCGGCGCGGACGTGCCACGGCGTGCGCGCCGCGACGCCCGCGAGCAGGTCGACGGCGCGCCGCGACGCGCCGAGCACCGCCAGGGTCGCCGGCGGGCTGCTGCGCGCCTCGAGGCGAGGCAGGTCCTCGACGGACGTGCTGCTGATGCCGAGATGGTCGGCGAGGGCGAGGTCGACGCCCATCAGTCGGTCGGCGAGGATGGCTGCGAGGACATCCGGCGGCGTGCCGGCGGGGGCGGCCATCGAGCCGAGGAGCCGCCACCGATCGGTCGACTTGCCGAGCAGGGCGACGGAAGTGGTCGCGGCGCCCGCGTCGATCGCGAGGAGCGCGCGGGGAACGGTCGTCACCCGCAAATCCTACCGGCTTCCGGTCACAATGCCGCCGCCGCAGGCCGTGGCAGGCGAAGGCGGCGCCGAGCACCGGAGCGAGCGCACCCCAAGGTGCGTGAGCGACGGCGCGGAGGCGCCAACGCCCGAATGCCGCGGCCGGTGGCGGTGGCTACGCGTCCCAGCCGGTCTCTTCGGCGAAATCCTCGAGCCGTTCGATCAGCTGCTCGATGCCGTCCTCATCCGCCAGGAGCGCCGACGCGCTCTCCAGCTCACCCCCGAACAGGCCGTGGAGCACGGGGTCGAAGAACAGCATCGCGTTCGAGTTCAATGGCCGGTACGGCCGCGAGGCCTGCAGGAAATGCACGGCCGAGGTCGTCAGGCCGCGGAGCTGGATCTCGCGCGCGACCTCCTCGACCAGCTCGTCGCGCTGCTCGTCGCCGAGGCCGCTGGGCAGGGTCACGGGGGGTTCGACCTCCTGACAGCATCGCCGTCGTCGACGAGCGTCCGCACCTCCCGGGGTACGGCGCCGGCATCGTACACCCGGGGCAGCCGAGCGGAGAGCGCGGTGACCACCTCCCACGAGTTCGTGCCCCGCGCGCTCGCGACATCGGCGACCGTGATGCGATCGTCGCCCTGGCTCCCGATCAGCACGAATTCGTCCTCGACCGTGATCGGGGGCCCGGGGACATCCGTCACGTCGGCCATGACCCCGTCCATCGCGACGTTGCCGACCAGCGGGACCCGCACCCCGCGAACGAGCGCGGTCGCCCGGTTCGACAGCGAGCGCGCCCATCCGTCGCCATAGCCCAGCGGCAGCGTGGCGATCCGCGACGGCCGCTGGGTGACGAACGTCGGCCCGTAGCTGATGCCCCAGCCCGCCGGCACCTCGAGGACGCGGACCGGTCGAGCGTGGAGCGAGAGTGCGGGCCGCAGCGCGTCGGCGCCCTCGGCGAGGCGCGGCCATCCGGGCACGAGCACCTCGTCGGGCAGCAGGCCGTACGTGGCGAGACCCGGTCGCGCGGCATCAAGGCCGGTGTCGCCGGCGATCACGAGCCCACCGGTGGCGGCCATGTGCCGGGGCAGGACGATCCCGGCGGCATCGAGCTCGTTCGCCGCGGCCTCGAACCGACGCACCTGCTCGGCCGTCCTGGCCGCGTCCTCCGGAGCCTGGAAGTGGGTCCACATGCCCTCGAGCCGCGCGCCGGGGGTCGCCTCGATGGCGCGCGCGGCTTCGAGCAGCGCGTCCGCCGGCAGGCCGGCACGCCCCAGCCCTGTCTCGACCTCGAGGTGGATGCCCAGCGCCGGCTCCGCCGCTTCGCCGGCGACGTGATCGAGCAGCACCTGCAGCAGCGCCCGATCATCGGCCGTCACGGCGATCCCGTTGCCCGCCGCCAGTCGGGCGAGCTCGGCGGGAATCCCCCACAGCACCAGGATGGGCAGGTCGATCCTGGCGCGCCGCAGGTTGATCGCCTCGTCGAACGTCGCGACGCAGAACCCGGCGGCGCCGGCCGACGCGAGCGCGCGCGCAACCGGGATCACCCCGTGTCCGTAGGCATCGCCCTTGATCACGGGATGGACCGGCACGTCCGGGCCGGCGAGGCCGCGCAGCACCGCCAGGTTGTGGGTCAGCGCGTCGAGGTCGATCTCGGCCCACGCCGTGCGCGGCAGTGGCGGCAGGCCGGCGGCCGCCAGCCGCTGCTCGATCGGGGCGCGGGCGCTCAGGAGCCGCCTCCGGCGGGCGCGGCGGGCTCGGCGTGCTCGCGCACCGCGAACCCGACCTTCTTGCTGGACCTCTGCCGGTCGGCGAGGCCGGCCAGCCGCTTGCGCACGGCGGGCACGGCATCGGGCAGGTCCGAGGCGAGGAGGCCCGCGTCGCCGAGGCGCTCCCGCACCATCTCGCCGGCGCTGCCGTGCAGGTACACGCCCAGGCGCGCGGCGGGACCGGGGGCCATGCCCTGGGCGAGGAGCGCCCCGATGATCCCCGCGAGCACGTCACCGGTCCCGCCGCTGGCGAGCGCGGGGTTCTCGAACGGCGCGGTGGTGACCGTTCCGTCGGGTTCGGCGATGACCGTCTTCGCGCCCTTGAGCACGACGACCTGGTTCCACCGCGCGGCAGCGGCCGCGGCGGCCGCCCGGCGAGCGGCATCGTCGGCCGCGAGGTCCTCGGGGGCGGGCGGCTCCAGCCCGGATCCTTCGCGCAGCCGCTCGAACTCGCCGGGATGCGGCGTGAGCACGCACGGCCGGGTCGTGGCCGTCCACCACTCGCCGAGCGTGGCCATGGACCGCAGCGCCTCGGCATCGAGGACCATCGGCGCGGCCGGCGTCTCGCCATCCGACGCGGTGAGCAGCAGCCGCACGAGCTCCGCGGTCGCCAGCCCCGGCCGGAGGCCCGGTCCGACCACGGCCGCGTCGTGCTCGTGGTCGAGGATCCGGGCAAGCGCGGGCTCCGGGTCCACCTCCTCGACGTCGTCCTCGGGGAGTGCCATCGTCGTCGCCTCGACGACCTTCGCCGCGAACAGCGGCTGCAGGGATTCCGGCACCGCCAGCGTGACCAGGCCCGCGCCGGCGCGGCCGGCCGCGCGACAGACGAGCAGGGCTGCTCCCGCGTAGTCGAGCGAGCCGGCGACGACCAGCACCTTGCCGAACGTGCCCTTGTGGCCGCGCGCGGGCCGCTCCGGCAGGAGCAGCGCCACCGTGCGATCGTCGAGCGTCGCGCCGTCGTCGTGCGCGGGCGGATCGGCGGGCGATGCCGGCTCGGGATCGCGATGCCGGAAGCCCAGCGGCCGCTTGTCAGCCATGGAGCGCGCCCTCAACCACGGGATGCTTCCTCGGCCATGCCGCGCAGCCGCTCCATGCGGGCGAGGATGCGCCGCTCGCGGTCGTCAAGGCGGGACTCGATGTCCGGCGGGAACAGGTACGCCCCACCCGCGGATCGGATGCCGAACGCGATCGCCACCGCGTATTCCGCCTCGTGGGTGATCGATACCGCGATCCGGCCCATGCCCAATTGCTCCGCCCGCGCCGCAGCGCGGCCATGGAGCTGGATCGATGGCTGCCCGGTCGGCAACCGGACGACCTCGATGTCCCGCCAGCCGATGCCCCGCACGCCGAGCCCGAGCACCTTGCTCACGGCCTCCTTCGCGGCCCACCGGCCGGCGAACGTCTCCGGTCGATCGCGGACGTAGCGATCCTCGGCGGGCGTCAGCACGCGGTTCGAGAACCGCCGCCCGAACTTCGCGAGCGTGTCCCGGATCCGGGCGACCTTGATGATGTCGATGCCCAGCTCCGTGGTGCCCTCGGGCGGCGTGATCACCGGGGCGCCTGCTCGGCCCTACTCGACCGTGACGGACTTCGCGAGGTTCCGCGGCTGGTCGACGTCCGTACCGCGCGCGACGGCCATGTGATACGCGAACAGCTGGAGCGGGATGATCGCGAGGACGGGGCTGAGGAGCTCGTGGGTGTCGGGCACCCACGCCGTGTCGTCCGCGATGCGCCCGAGGCCGTCGTTGCCCTCCGTCCCAACGGCGATGACCTTCGCGTCGCGGGCCCGGCCCTCCATCACGTTGCTGATCAGCTTGTCGTACGTCGCGCCGTGCGTCGCCACGGCAACGAGCGGGTACTCGGCGTCGAGCAGCGAGATCGGACCGTGCTTGAGCTCCCCCGCCGGGTAGCCCTCGGCATGGACGTAGCTGATCTCCTTGAGCTTCAAGGCGCCCTCGAGGGCGGCGGGGTACGTGGCCCCGCGGCCGACGAACATGAACCCGCGGGCGTTGACGTACCGCCGCGCCAGGGCCGCCGCGACCGGCTCGTTGACCTCGATGGCGCGCTCGGCGCCGTCGGGCAGGCCGCGCAGCCCCTCGACGAGCTCCGACTCGGTCGCCTCCGAGAGCGTGCCCCGGAGCTTCGCGATCCCCGCGGCCAGCACTACCAGCGTCGTGACCTGGGTCACGAACGTCTTCGATGCGGCGACGGCCATCTCGGGCCCGGCCTGCAGGAACAGCACCGCGTCAGCTTCGCGCGTGATCGCCGAGCCCACCGTGTTCGTGACGGCGATGATCGGGCAGCCGCGCTCGCGGGCGAGCCGCGTCGGGGCGATCGTGTCCGCGGTCTCGCC
>DASSHR010000034.1:0-15115 GCA_035692745.1 Candidatus Limnocylindrales bacterium
ACAGGGTCACGCATCAGCTCGGGCTCCGGGCTCGCTCAACCGGCGCCCATCTCGTCTTCTTCCTGCTCGCCGCCCGCGGCCTCGCGCTGCACGGGAGCACCGCCCTCGTCGCCCTCGTCGGCTTCCTCGAGCTGGACGGACGTGCCGCCAGACGCCGAGCCCGCACCGGCGCCGACCGGCTCGGCGTGGGAGCTCATGACCTGGTCGGCGGTGGCGTCGGCGGCGCGCTCGAAGCGGTCGCTCGGGTCGCTGAGCCGGATCCCGCCGGACGCCTCGGTGCCGTCGACCGGCCCGCTGCGCTGCTGGACGACGTGGCTGAGCTCGTGGGCGAGCGTCCGCTGGCCGGTCGGCGACGACGCGTCAAAATGGCCGCTGCGGAACGCGATCTCGTTGCCGACGGTGTACGCATTGGCCCCGACGGCTTCCGCGGAGGCAGACGCCTGGGCGTCCGTGTGCAGGCGCACGTCGCTGAAATCCTGGCCGAACCTCGATTCCATCGACGAGCGCGTGCCCTCGTCGAGCGGCGTGCCGCCGCCCTTGCCGATGACGTCGTGGACCGGCGAGCGCTCCTCTTCCGACGGAATCGCGCCTTCCTCGGCAAGCATCTGCACGACGCTCGCGTTGCCGGCCATGCGCTGCAGGTGCAGGAGCGAGGCTTCGCCGTGCACGCCCTTCGGAGCTCGTGCCGGCGCGTAGCCGGCGATCTCGTTCGACGTCGTCGGCTCGCCGGACGTCGTGGTCCGGCGCTGGATCGCCTGGGGTTCCCGGTCGAGCTCGTGCATGGGTCTCGTCCCTCTGGTGGGTTGCAGCCTTCAGGATCGCGCTCCGGATGCGCGGAGGCAATGCCGTCCGGGGTAGTTCTGCCCGTTCGGGCACGCTCCCCGCGGCGGCCCCGCGAGTACGCTCGCGCGTGGAGCAGCCTCATGCCGTCCACTGCGACTCGAATGCGATCCAGCCAGCGCGCCACCAAGCCTGCCGCGGGCCGCGACGGGCGCCTCGGCGCGGGGGCAGCCCACGCGGGCCGCACCGGCATGGGCATCGGTCTCGACCCGGCCTCGGAGCAGCTCCTCGAGCTCCAGCGGACCGCGGGCAACCGCGCGGTGACGAGCCTCCTCGCGTCCGTCCAACGCGACGACCCCAATGATCGCCGGCCGATCGCCGTCGGAGGGGGCGAGACGCGACAGCCCATCGCGGCCGGTGGCGGCACCGGCACCGAGACGAGGCGCCCGATCAGGTCTGGCGGCTGGGAGACGCCCAAGTCCGCGGCAGCGGCTGCGGTGCCCCACGGCGGCACCGAGCTGGATCTGATCGGCGTCGTGGACCAGGACGGCACGAATCCGGGCAAGGACAGCACGGGCCAAGGTGGCGTCAACCTGCGCCCCGAGCCCGGGACCGACAACACGCCGCTCGGTCGTCTCGACGATCGTGACCACGTCGTGGCGAAGCGCGACATGGAGGACGGCTGGCTGTACGTCGTCGCCACGGGCGGCCACACGTGGGGTGGCGGGACCCGTGGCGGATCGATGAAGGGAACCGCCGGCTACGTCAAGGCGAGCGCCGCTCCAGGCGGCAAGGGCGATGCGCTCGTCAACTTCGACCTTCCACCTGACCGTTCGGCTCCCGACCCCGATGCGTTCCTCTATCGCATCCCCGCTGGCAGGTCGGCCCAGGGGCTGGTTCGTGAGGCGTACGGGCCATCGAATATCGAGACGGGCCAGGATGAGCGCTTCTTCACCAATGTCCTGAAGTACCTGAACGACCAGGCGAAGCGCGGCGCCGGCATCGTGCCCGGAAAGACGACCAAGCACCAGGGCATCTACACGTGGGAGGAGGACGACCTCAAGCTCGTCGCGGGCAGGCAGATCTGGATTCCAGGCCTCGAGATGGCCCAGAGCCTCAAGGGCACCGTGTCGCGCGGCTCGTGGATGCGGAATGCCGCGGAACGGATCAAGGGCTGGGCCAAGAAGGCGGCGTCGATCCCGCTGTTCATCGCCGGCCTCGCGGTGGGTGCCCTGGAGTCGATCCGGGACTTCTTCGTTGGCCTGTTCGACCTCGTCTGGAATGCGATCAAGACGCTGGGCGGGAGCCTGGTCGATGCCGCCAAGGCAATCTGGGGCCTGATCACCGACCCGCGAAAGCGGGGCTCTGCCCTCGAGGCACTGCAACAGGAGCTCGAGGACCTGGTCGGGGACAAGGTCAGCTTCCTGCGCAAGGCCTACAACTGGGGCCGGATCGTCGGGTACCTGACGATGGAAGTCGTCAGCGCGATTCTCGCCGGTGGCGCGATCGAAGCCGCGAAGGCCGGAAAGTTCGGGGCGCGCCTCGCGAAGTTCGCCAAAGCCGTCGGCGAGCTCGAGCCGGTGAAGGCGGTCACGAGCCGCGCGAATGCCATCGCGAAGAGCAAGGTCGGGCAGCAGATCGCAGAGCTCGTGGCGCCCGCGGGCAAGGTCGTGAAGAAAGCCGGGACGGTCGTCGACGCGGTGGCCGGGGCGCCGGGTCGTGCGGTGCTCAAGACGGCAGAGGTCCTGAGCGAACGGGCAGTCGCGCTGGGCTCGCGCTACGGCTGGTCCGCCAAGCGGCTCGAGCGGTTGGCCCAGATCACCGAGAAGTACGGTGTGAAGCTGTACCTCCGCAAGTCCTCGAAATACGCGCCGATGCGCATGGCCGAGGGCGCCGTGGCCAAGCCCGCCGTGATCAAGGCGAACACCCTCAACGACGACGACCTGCTGATCTCCTCTGGATTCACCGAAAAGGACCTGGGTCTGGTCGCCCACTTCGACCCGCTGCCGAAGGAGAAATGGCACCGACCCGCAGGCGTCAGCGACGATGCGTGGACGAAGAGGCTGCCGAGCCTCGAGAAGCAGGCGGCGAAGCGGGCGAAGTCATTCAGGAAGCTGGACAAGGAGATGAAGCGCCTCGGGACGCCGAAGAAGCACGGCGATGGCGAGTCGTACACGATCGAGGGCGGCCTCGTGAAGCAGGTCGAGCAGGGCGCGAACGGCGAGAAGATCGTGCGGCCGCTGACGAGCGACATCGACGTCTTCGCGGGCGCGAACCGCGACGGATCGAAGCTGGGCGCCAAGTACGACCAGCTCGACGATGCGCTGCTCGAAGCCGACTTCAGCGAGCACGGGTTCCACACCGAATGGAGGCATCGCGGCGACTTCGATCCGGATGCGTTCTACAGCATCATCGAAGCCCATCTGGACGACCCGCTGATCGAGGTGGGTCCGGACCTGGTGGAGCGCGCGGTCACGGCCCGCGAGATCCCGGAAGTGGCCGAGATCCTCAACTCGAGCGGCTACAAGCGATGGAAGCGCGGCCGCATGCAGAAGGCATTCGACGCGGGCGTCAGGTGGCTGGGGATCGGCGCGGCCTCCGCGCACGGTGCGAGTGCACGGCGCGACCAGAAGCGCTAGCGACCCGTCCTCGTCATCTTCAGGTAGGCGCCGAACTCGGCCTCGACCGTGAGGCGACCGAGCTTCTGGTACTCGCGCTCCGTGGCGCGGATGAGGTCGCCCATCGAGACCGGGCGGGCCCCGGCCGCGGCGAGGAACGCGGCCGCCACGCAGATGTTCCGGATGTCGCCGCCGGAGAGCTTGAACCGCTTCGCGAGGAACTCGAGGTCGATGTCCTCGTCGCGCGGCACCATCGGCGGCAGGTTGCGCTCCCACAGCAGCCGGCGGTGCTCCTCCTCGGGCAGCGCGAAGTCGACGATCGCGTCGAGCCGGCGGATGAAGGCCTCGTCGACGTTCGCTCGCAGGTTCGTCGTCAGGATCGCCAGCCCATCGAACGATTCCATGCGCTGGAGCAGGTAGGCGACCTCGACGTTCGCGTAGCGATCGCGCGCGTCCTTGACCTCCGAGCGCTTGCCGAACAGGGCGTCGGCCTCGTCGAAGAGCAGGACCCCGTTCACGCGGTCCGCCTCGGTGAAGATCTTGTCGAGGTTCTTCTCGGTCTCGCCGATGTACTTGTCGACGACGGTCGAGAGGTCGATCACGTACAGGTCGAAGCCGAGGTCGCCGGCGAGTACCTCGGCAGACATCGTCTTGCCCGTGCCGGAGTCGCCCGCGAACAACGCGGTGACGCCGAGGCGCCGGCTGTTGCCGCCGCCCATGCCCCACTTCCCGAGGACGGTGTCGCGGTGGCGGGCGCGCGCGGTGAGCTCGCGGATCTGCTCCTCGCTCGATGGTGGAAGGACGAGGTCGTCCCAGCTCGCCCGGGGCTCGATGCGTCGTGCGAGACGCTCCAGGCCGGCCGCGTTCTGGGCGCGGGCGCCGCTGGCCACGTCCGCGACGGTCATCGGTCGGGCGGCGGCGATCGTGGCCCGGTGGGCGGCCTGGGCGGCACGCTTGATCTGGTCCGGCGCGAGCCGGAACGCGATCGTCACGACGGCCGGATCGAACTCCGCCGGCCGGTCCCCGTTGAGCTCACCGACCCACAGGCTGTGGCGCTGCTCGATCGAGGGCACCGGCGCGTCGAGGATGAGCGCCGGCTCCTTCGCCCACGCCGGATCCCACGGCCGGCTGCCGACCAGGATCACGGGCGGCCGACACTCGGCGAACGCGCGAACGGCGGCGGCGCCGCGGTCCGCGATCAGCTCGACCGGACCGGCGACGATCCCGGCGCCGCGCAGGCCGGCCTCTCGTGACGTCGCCGCCGCAACCTCGCGCGGGTTGTCGCTGGCCCCGAGACGCGCGAGGTCGAGCTGCAGCACGGGACGGCCGAGCCGCTGGAGCGCGGCGGCGGCCAGCGAGCGGCCCGACGCTCCCGCCTTCTCGCGCACGTACACCAGCGGGATGTCCGCGCCGAACGCGCGTACGAGGACGTCGACATCGCCGATGTCCGCGGGGACGGATTCGACCAGCAGGTCGACGATCGCGGCATCCGGCTGGTCATCGCCGAGCAGATGGGCGGCGACGCGGTCCGCGACGCGCAGCGGCCGCGTCAGGAACGGCCGATCCGATTCCTCGACGAGCACCAGCCCGTTCGAGACGAGCGCGCCGTGCGGCCCCAGCCGGACCCGATCGACGGCGCTCGTGACCCCGAGCCCGGCGCCCGCCAGCTCCAGCGCGAGCCCGGTCGAGGCGCGTCGCCGCGACACGTCGTCGTGGAGGTAGCCGTACAGGCGCTCGAACCGCGGGTCGAGATCCGGGGCGAGCGCGATGAGCAGCAGCTCGACGTCGTCCGCCTCGAGCTCGAATGCGCGCGCGAGGCGGCGCAACCGGACGTCGAGCCCGGCGGCCTCGGCGGCGTCCGCCGCGCGATCCAGGGCGACCAGCGTGCCGCTCGCCTCCTCGGTCCAGGCATCCGGGACGAGCTCCGGTCGGGTGGCGTCGAGGAGCCCGTCGACCTGCGCGTCGGAGATGTACAGCCCGCGGAACCGATCGCCGGGGTCCGGGTCGTCGGCCCGGCGCCGATCCACGGCCGCGCGGACGCGCGCCTCGATGATGCCCAGCCGGCCGAAGAGGTACGCGAGCGAGGGCTCGATCGCTCGCGCGAGGCCCGCCTGCCCGGCGGCGCGATCCGCGGTCGGCAGGTCCATGTCGATCACCGGCATGTCGTCGACGTCGGAGCTCCCGGCCGCGGCGGCGGCACGGCTCATCGCCGTCGGAAGCCGCGGACCCGGAGGCTCATGCCCGGCGCGGGCGTGGCGGGATCCGCGACCGGCGGGATGAGCTCGAGGACCTTGCCGCCGACACCGCCGAGGGCGCCCTCGTCCTCGTCCGCGTCGGGGACGGTCGCCACTGCGGCCGCCTTGCCGGCCTTGCCGCCCTTCGCACCCTTGCCGTTGCCGTTCCCGTTGCCGTTGCCATTGCCGTTGCCGTTCGGGAAGAGCTCTGGCTGGCCCTGCGAGGCGAGGCCGATCGTCGGCGCGCTGCGGACCGGCGGACCGTACGGCGTCGCGCGCGTGACCATGATCGGCGCGATGACGACCACGTCGAGCGAGGGCTTGAGCTCGCCGCCGAGCGCCGACCAGACGTCGGCGAGGGAGCGATCCTGCGACGGCGGCTGGCCGACGTCGATGTAGACCGGCAGGTTCGGCTCGGCCAGGCTGCCCTCGAGCAGCTCCGGCTTGATCATCGGGTTGCGGATGAACGCGGACAGCAGCGACGACAGCAGCCGGTGCTCGTCCTCCGGGCGCTGCGTCCAGGCGGTCACGAGGTAGGACAGCTTGAACCGGCGCGGGGGCATCGAGCGGGCATTGACCAACCCGTCGGGACCGCGCTGGTCCTCCCAGACGGGCACGCGCCGCTGGAGGTCCTCGCGGATGTCGTACAGGTACAGGTCAACCGCCGGCCCGTTGCGCCGCGCGACCCAGTCCTTCGTGGGCGCGTCGAACACGAGCTCGACGGACGAGCCGCCGTTGAGGGCGTCCTTCTTGACGAGCTTCTCGAGCAGCTCATCGACCTCGTGGATCACCGGAGGATCGTCGGGGCCGAAGCCTCGCGCGTAGAGCCGTGCCGGGGCACCGTTGCGGGCAGCGCGCTCGCCCTTTCGGGCAATGGGGCTGGCCCGTCCGCGTGTCCACTCGGGCCTTGTTGCCCCCTCCGCACCCTGCCAGCGTCGCCATGTCCGGAATTCCCGCACCGAAGGGGCCAACGCATGCCGCAGTACCTGTCGCCCGGCGTCTACGTCGAGGAAGTCGAGTCCGGTTCGAAGCCGATCGAGGGCGTGGGCACGGCCGTTGCCGCGTTCGTCGGCCTCGCCGCCCGCGGACCCGCCAACCAGCCGACGCTCGTCACCAACTGGAGCCAGTTCACCCAGACGTTCGGCGAGTTCATCGAGAACTCGTACCTGGCGCACGCCGTCTACGGCTACTTCCTCAATGGCGGTGGCGCGGCGTACGTCGTGCGCGTCGGCGCCGATGGCGCGATGCCGGCCGCCCAGGCGGAGCTCGGCAGCGCCAAGGACAAGGCCACCCCCAGCTACCGCGCGACCGCCCTCGAGGCCGGCCCCGGCGGCAACGACATCACGATCGACATCCAGCCGTCCTCCGAGACGTCCGACAGCAGCTTCAAGCTGGTCGTGAACCAGGGCGGCAAGCCCGTCGAGGTCTTCGACAACGTGACCTCCGGCAAGGGCAAGAACAACGTCATCACCCAGGTGAAGGCGCAGTCGAAGCTCATCAAGCTCGAGGAAGTCGGCACGGCGAGCGCCGTCGAGCGCGTCCCGGCCCAGGGCTCGATGAGCCTGTCCGGCGGCGGCACGAGCGTCCCCGCCCGCGTGACACCCGATGACTACGTCGGCAACTCGGCGGATCGCACCGGCTTCGCCGGCCTCGAGGCCGTCGACGAGGTCACGATGCTGTCCGTCCCGGATCTGATGGCCGTGTACCAGCAGGGCATCATCGATCTCGAGGGCGTCCAGGCGGTCCAGCTCGCGATGATCGCGCATGCGGAGCTCATGGGCGACCGCGTCGCCATCCTCGACGCCCCGCCGTCGCTCAACGCGCAGCAGGTCAAGGAGTGGCGGGTCGACAAGGCCGGCTACGACAGCAAGTACGCGACGCTCTACTGGCCATGGGTGAAGGTCTTCGACCCGCTTTCGGGCCAGGGCCAGTACGTGCCGCCGAGCGGCCACATGGCCGGCATCTGGGCGCGCAGCGACGACACGCGCGGCGTCCACAAGGCGCCGGGCAATGAGGTCGTCCGCGGGGCCATCTCGCTCGAGCTCAACCTGACCAAGGGCGAGCACGACCAGCTCAACCCGGTCGGCATCAACTGCATCCGCGCGTTCCCGGGCCGCGGCATCCGCGTCTGGGGCGCCCGCACGATCTCGAGCGACCCGTCGTGGCGCTACCTGAACGTGCGTCGCCTGTTCAACTTCATCGAAGAGTCGATCTTCGAGGGCACCCAGTGGGTCGTCTTCGAGCCGAACGACCAGCGCCTGTGGGGCCGCGTGAAGCGAACGATCAACTCGTTCCTCCTGCGGGTCTGGCGCGACGGCGCGCTCTTCGGCGCGACGCCCGACCAGGCCTTCTTCGTCAAATGCGACGAGGAGAACAACCCGCCCGAGGTTCGCGACGCGGGGCAGCTGATCGTCGACATCGGGATCTCGCCGGTGAAGCCGGCCGAGTTCGTGGTCTTCCGCATCGCCCAGTTCTCGGGCGGCGCGGAGGTCTCCGAGTAACCCGCTGATCCAGTAGCTCTGAAGGGAGCATCCGATGCCCACGACCGATCCGCTTCTTCAAGGCAACGTACTGCTCGACATCGATGGTGTCGGCGTCGTCGCCAACTTCACCTCGGTGTCGGGCGTCTCGAGCGAGATCGAGATCGTCGACAACCCGTACGTCAACGAGCAGGGCAAGATCACCATCGCCAAGCTGCCCGGCAAGCCGAAGACGCCGACGGTCACGCTCAAGCGTGGCCTGACCGGCGCGACGGAGATCTGGGACTGGCACATCCAGGTCATGCAGGGTCAGCCGGACCGCCGCAACGGCTCCGTGATCCTCATGAACACGATGGGTGAAGAGGTCCTTCGGTACAACTTCACCAACGCCATGGTCTCGAAGATCAGCCTGTCCGAGGGCGGCGCGACCGCCAGCGGCGTGCAGATCGAGGAAGCAACCCTCGCCTGCGAGACCCTGGTCAAGGGCTAACCCATGACCGCAGCGATGTCTCCCGAGCTCCGCCAGGGGCTCGGGGGCCTCCCTCAGCCCGCCGGCGCATCGGCTGCCGGCCTCGGTGCCGCGTCCTTCGGCGCGGCCCAGGGCCTCCAGACCGAGTATTCGTTCCTGCTCCCGCGCGGCTACGTCGACGCGCAGGGCACCGTCCATCGCGACGGCGTCATGCGCCTGGCCACCGCCCGGGACGAGATCACCCCGCAGCGCGATCCACGGGTCCGCGAGAACGAGTCGTACCTCACGGTGCTGCTCCTCTCCCGGGTCGTGACGAAGCTCGGCTCGCTGACCCAGGTCCACACGGGCGTGATCGAGGGGCTCTTCGCCTCCGACCTCGCGTTCCTCCAGGACCTGTACCGGCGCATCAACCAGGAGGGCCATACCGCAGCGGCCGTGACCTGCCCGTCGTGCAGTCACAACTTCACGGTCGACGTGGCGGGTGAGCAGCGCCTGGGGGAATCGTGACGTACGCGACCGACCGCCTCTTCGAGGAGGTCGCGTACGTGGCCTATCACTTCCACTGGCCGATGGACACGATCCTCGACCTCGAGCATCCGCTCCGGCAGCGGTTCGTCGAGGAGATCGGGAAGATCAACCGCCGGATCTCCGAGGAGGGCTGATTCTCCGTGCGCCTGCCGTTCGGTCTCGGGCGCCGCTCGAGCTCCGGGAGCGGGGCGTCGGGAGGCAGCTCGGACGCTGGCTCGCCCACCGTGAGCCGATCCGCGACGAGCGGGTCCGGCGCGGTGCCGGCGCGTCCGCGCGCCTGGGCCAGCCTGCCGCCGATCCAGCGTGCCGCCGGCTCGATGCCGCTCGTCGCCGCGCCGGGTGACTTCGTCGACGCGCTGCCCGGGACGCAGGGCCTCCCGCCCGTCGTCCAGCAGCTCGGTCACGAGGTGAGCTCGATGGCACCGCCCGGCCTCGTGGTCGCGCGGGTGCGCGCCGTCGAGCAGTCGTCGTCAGGGTCCATCCCGGCACCCGCGCAGCGGCGCGCGTCCGGCCGGACCGCGCAGCGCCGGGCCGCGACCTCTGTGGCCGCCGCCGAGCCCGAGGCAACCTACGAGCCCGAGCCGCTGGCCATGCCGGTCGCACCTGCCGCGGCACACGCCCGATCGACGCCGAGCACCTCGAGCGCATCCGGCCCATCGAGCGCGGGATCATCGCCGACGCCCGTCGTGTCGCGCTCGGCTGCCGACGACAGCTCGGCGTTCGACGGCGGCGACGACGAGGTCAGCGCGACGACCACGGCGGCGCCCGAGATGACGCCGGTCCGCTCGCTTCCGACCGTGTCGCGCAGCGCGATCCGGGTGCCGGACCGGCCGCTGACCTCGGCGGCGTCGGTGGTCCGCGCGCCGGTCCAGCGGAGCCAGGCAGCCCATTCGCCTGCAGCGTCCTCGGCCGAATCCTCGGCGCCGATGGGGCCCGGGTCGACCGCCTCGCCGGCGCTTCCCGCGCCCGCGCCATCGGGCGGCATGCGCCGCGCGCAGTCCAGCACGGTGATCTCGCGCTCCGCGATGCCGACGGTCAGCCGCCAGGCGACCGCGACGCCGAGTCCTGCGCCCGCCGCGGGGTCCGACGCGCTGCCGCCGCTGCCCGCACTGTCCGCACCGCCGACGGCCGCATCGCGCCGGGGTATCGGCGAGCCGACCACGCTCCCGACCGCCGCGCGCCCGGTCGGCGCCGGGGCCGCGCCGGTGGTGAGCCGCCAGACGATGGCCGGCCCGATGCCCCTGGCCTCCTCGACGCTCCGAACCACGGTCCAGCGAGCGGCCGAGGGCGACGAAGCCGGAGACGACGACGAGGGCGCCGAGATGCCCGTCCAGCGCTCGATGGCATCGTCGGTGGCGCCGCGATCGGTCGCCGGACCCGCCCTGCCGGTGCTTCCGGTCCTGGTGGCACGCTCGACGCGTGAGGCAGCGGCCACGTCGATTGCAGCAACCGCTTCGGTAGGGCCCTCCACGGCAACAACCGCCTCCACCGCAACAACCGCTGCACCGACGGCAGCGCTCCAGCGCTCGGCAGCCATGCCCGCGGTGCGCCCGATCGCCGCGCACAATCCGCTCCGCCCGTCCATCCCGCTCCAGCGCGACGCGGACGACGCCGGCGGCGAGGATGAGGGCGGCGATGACTCGGGCCTTCCGAGCCCGTGGTGGTCGCCCGCCGGCGCAGGCTCCCCTGCCCTGCAGGCGCTCCCGGCCTCGGCCGGCTTCGATGGCGGACCGGCGGTGCAGCGATCGGCGTTCTCCGCCGCCACTCCGGCGGGCCTCGCCACGCCGGCGGGTGCCGCCGCGTCACCCGTCACGGTGCTGCGCAGCGCGCCGAGCGGACCCTCCGCGAGCAGGTCGTCAGGGCCGTCGAGCGTGCAGCAGTCGGCTCGATCGTCCACGCCGGCGAGGCTCCCGCTCGCAATCCCGTCGGCCGCGGCGGCGCCGGCGGTCGCGTCCGGTGGCGTGCCGGACTGGGCCGCGCCCGGTACCACGGTGGTCTTTCCGCAGCGCTCCATCACGAGCGATCCGGTGGTCCAGACCAGTCGTGCAGCGGGTGGTCCCTCCCAGTCCGCCCCGACCGTGCAGCGCGAAGGCGGCACCACCACGACCACCACGTCGACGACGGCCACGGCGTCCGCGGCGCGGCCGGCTGCTGCCAAGGAAGGCCAGTCCGAGCGAGACCTCGACGAGCTGGCACGCCAGCTGTTCGGGCGCATCCGAACCCGCCTTCGCGCGGACCTGCTGCATGACCGTGAGGCCGCGGGCTTCACGTTCGACAACGTCTGAGGAGCGACATGGGCGAGCCGGCACTGAGCCTGACGTACAAGGTCACGATCGACGGGATCATCCCGCTCGGGACGTGGAGCAAGATCGAGGGACTCGGCTTCGCCTTCGAGGTGACCGAGTACCGCGAGGGCGGCGTCAACGGTTACATGCACAAGATCGTTGGGCCGCTGAAGTACGACAACGTGCGGCTCTCGCGGCCGGTCGACTCGGATTCGTTCCTCATCTACATCTGGCTGAGCGCGAACCTGGCGGCCGTCGTGCCGCAGACGATGGCCATCACCGCCCTCGATTCGGAGGGCAAGGAGGTCACGACCTGGAACCTCAGCGGCGTCGTGCCGGTGAAGTGGCAGGGACCGTCGCTCGACATCTTCGGCAACCAGATCGCGATGGAGACCCTCGAGGTCGCCTACAGCGAGATGATGGGGCTCGGCGGCCTGGGTGCGGCGCTGGGCGCCGCGGCCGGGGCAGTCACGAGCCTCCTGTAGGGCCGCGGGATGGACCTCGTCGCGGGAGCTGCCGGCGGGCTCGTCAACGCCCTGCTCCACACGAAGGGCAAGCTGGTCATGCTCGCCCCGGGCGGCGGTGGCGGTGGTGGCGGGATGCTCGACAAGCTCGGCGCGGCCGCCGCGTCGATGTCGCCCGTCCCGATCCCGGGCCTCGGCGCCAAGGATCCGGACAACGAGATCAGCTTCATGTTCAACCCGACCGAGTATCGCCTCTCGCGCGCCGTCAGCCTCCAGAACGAGAACCAGGTCACGAAGGTCGGCGGCATGCCCGAGTACCTCGGCACCGGTCCCCGGACGCTGTCCATGCAGCTCTTCTTCGATGACTTCCACTCGGCCAAGGGCGACGTGACGCCGAAGATCACCAAGCTCTTCAAGTGGCAGGAACCGACCGTGGAGGGCGGCCCGCCGCCGCTGGTGAAGCTCGACTGGGGGACGAACGAGGCCCTCAAGGACTTCCTCGGGATGATCAAGGACGTCAGCGTCACCTACACCGTCTTCAACAAGAGCGGCACGCCGATCCAGGCCAAGGTCGACATCACGCTCGAGGAGACCGGCCGGCGCATCAACATCGGCAAGAACCCGACCTCGCACTCGATCGGCGCTCGGCGCGTGCACGTGATGGTCGAGGGCCAGTCACTCGCCTCGATCGCCTACTCGGAGTACGGCGACCCGAACCTCTGGCGCGCCCTGGCCCAGCTGAACGGCATCGACGATCCCCTGCGCGTCAAGCCCGGTGCGAACCTCCTCATCCCGAGTGCCGCCGAAGCGGCCAAGCTGGCCTGAGGCAGGCGGATGGGCGGGATCGGAGACCTGGTCGGCGCAGCCGCGGGCGCGCTCGGCGGCGGCGGCAGCGACAAGCCTGCTGCCGACACGGCGCCGGTCGTCGCACGCCTCATCAAGGTCAAGGGGACGGCCCTCAAGCCGGAGATCAACGCCAACGTCGAGAGCGTGATCGTCCACGACCGGCTCCGGATGCCGGCATCGTTCGTCATCACCTTCCGCGACCCGGACCGGACGACGCTCTCGAAGTCGAAGATCGACATCGGCGTGGAGATCACGATCGAATCGGGCGCCCCGGGCGTCGAAACGCCCGACGAGCTCATGGTCGGCGAGGTGACCTCGATCGAGGCCGAGTACGACCGTCTCGGCACGCGCCTGATCGTTCGCGGCTACGACTTCCTGCACCGGCTCTCCGCCGGAACCCAGTCGCGGACGTTCGAGAACACCACGTACTCGGACATCGTCCGGAAGATCGCCATGGACGCCGGCCTCACGGCCGATGTCGACTCGACGTCGGGAACCCTGGACCACGTGATCCAGCCGAACGTGTCCGACCTCCACTTCATCTACTACCTCGCCGGTCGGTGCGGCTACACGGTCTCGATCAACAAGAGCGAGCTGGCCTTCAAGCGGCCGACGAAGGCCTCGTCCGCGCCCTCGGGCGACGACGACGAGTCCAATCCGCTCGTCCTCCGGTGGGGCCGCCGGCTGCTCGAGTTCCGAGCGCGCGTGAGCGCCGTCGGGCAGGTCAAGGAGGTCAAGGTCCGCGGCTGGGATCCGAAGACCCAGAAGCCGATCATCGGCCAGGGCCGCGCCGGCACCAACACCGCCCAGCTCACGACCTCGGTCAACACGCTGACCAGGACCTCCAAGGGCAAGGCGTTCACCGTCGTCAACCAGCCCATGCCCACGCAGGGCCTCGCCGACAAGCTTGCCGAAGCGGTGGCCGAGCAGATCGGCAGCGCCGCCTATGAGGCGACGGCGCTCGTCGTCGGGTCGCCGAAGCTGAAGTCCGGGGTCGCGGTGAACATCCTGCACGTCGATCCCGATCTCGAGGGCAAGTGGGTCATCACCTCGGCCCGCCACGAGTTCGGCAACGGGCCCTATCGGACGTTCCTCGAGTTCAGCGGCCGCCAGGATCGCTCGCTGCTCGGGCTCGCGGGCGGCGGGGCGGGCCATGAATCGGGGCGCTCGGAGTTTCCCGGGGTCGTCACGGCCGTCGTCACCGACATCAAGGACGACAAGAAGCTCGGGCGCGTCAAGGTCCAGTACCAGTGGCTCGGCGAGAAGATGGTCTCGTTCTGGGCACGCGTCGCCCGCCCGAGCGCCGGCAAGGACTACGGCCATGTCTGGTTCCCGGACGTCGACGAGGAGGTGCTCGTCGCGTTCGAGCACGGCGACGTCAACTACCCGATCGTGATCGGCTCGCTCTGGAGCGAGAAGAACCCGCCGCCGAGCGCCTGGTCCGGCAAGGTCGACAACGGCAAGTTCCAGTTCCACGGGTTCGCCTCGCCCGCCGGCCACAAGATCTTCATGAACGACGACAAGGAGGCCACCGCGATCTCCCTGAAGTCGGCGGACGACAAGATCACGATCGTGCTCGACCAGAAGAACAAGACGCTCGACCTCTTCCTGGACGGCAAGGAGCTCACGATCACCTCGAAGGGCGACCTGAAGCTCGCCGCCGACGGCGAGATCTCGCTCGACTCGAAGAAGAAGGTCACGATCAAGGGCCAGAGCGGCGTCGACATCTCCGCATCGGGCGGCAACACCACCATCAAGGGCACGAAGGTGGCCATCAACTGATGAACGACTTCGTCGGCCGCGGCTGGGCCTTTCCGATCCGAACGGACACCAATGGCGGCATCGCCCTGGTTGGGCGTGAGCGCGAGGTCGCGGAAGCGATCCGGCTCATCGTCGCCACCAGCCCCGGCGAGCGACCGATGCGCCCGGAGTTCGGGTGCCGCATCCACGACTTCGTGTTCGCGCCGGCAGATGCCATGACCGCGGCGGCGATCTCGGACGAGGTCGCGCGGGCCGTGACGATGTGGGAGCACCGCGTCGACGTCGACAACGTCGACGTGCTGCAGGCGCCCGAGGACCAGACCGTCTTCTACATCGACATCCACTACCGGCTGAAGGCAACGAACAGCCCGTACAACCTCGTGTTCCCGTTCTACGTGATCCCCGGCGAGTAAGGAGCTGACGATGGCGCTACCCGTCCCGAACCTCGACGATCGTCGGTTCCAGGACCTCGTCGACGAGGCCAAGCGGCTGGTCCAGCAGCGCTGCCCCGAGTGGACCGACCACAACGTGTCGGATCCCGGCGTGACGCTGATCGAGACGTTCGCGTACATGACCGATCAGCTCATCTACCGGCTCAACCGCGTGCCGGACCGGAACTACATCAAGTTCCTGGAGCTCATCGGCGTGAC
>DASSHR010000035.1:0-1958 GCA_035692745.1 Candidatus Limnocylindrales bacterium
CGCTATCCCTCGGAACGCGCCGTGGGCACGCCGGACACCCTGATCCGACTCAGCGTCGGGCTCGAGCACGTCGACGACCTGTGGCGCGACCTGGATCGCGCGCTGGCAGCCATCGCAGGGTCAACCGCGGCGTAGGCCGATGCGAGTTCGGCAGCGGCGGATAGGCGCCCTTCTGATGGCTGCCTCGCTCGCGCTCGCCGCGTGCAGCTTCGCGCCGGCGCGAACCGGATCGAAGGGCACGATGCCGCCGTCCGGCCCGAACGGCGAGCTTGATCCGAGCGCGATGCCGGACTTCATCGCCGTCGCGGGCGACACGGGTCCGGTGGGCTGGGTCGAGAAGGCCGCGGTCACGGATCCAGCCGACAAGACCTGGCCGGTCTACGCCGATGACCTGACCACGCTGGTCGGGCGGCTCGTGCCCGGCAAGGGTTTCGTGCCGGTGGGTGTCGACCCGGAAACCGCGCCCAAGATCCCGGTCGAGGTTGGCGCCGCGTCCCCGGCCGCGTTGGTGACGCCCGGCTCGGTGCTGCTCATGGTCCGCAATCGGAGCGCGCAGATCGTGTGGATCGGGGTCTCGTCGACCGCTCCTGAGTGGATGGGCTCGGCCGGATTCGATCCGGGCTCGATGGGCACCGCGTGCTTTGCCGGCGCGGCGGACGATCGCGTGGTCGTGCTCGACCGGTCACCGACCGACGGCGGCGCGCTCGAACGGCAGGCGATCTACCAGGGCGAGCCGAACAGGACGCAACCGGTCAGCCGATGGGTCGACATCCTGCCGACCGGTCTTGCCCAGTCCGGAGATGGTGCGCCGCCCTGGTGGCAGGGCGACGCGTGGTGCTGACGCCCGGTCGTCGGGCGCGCGGCGCTATGACGCCACCGCAGCGGACCTTCGGCCCGTCGATGCCAGTGGGATTGACAACTTCGGGGTTACGCCGGAGATAGCGGCCCGGAGGCCACGCCGGATCGGGCTTCCGGGAGCGGCGCTGAGCGTGGACCGTGCGGATCCGCGGCCGAGAGTCGAGGTCCAGGTGGGCTTATGACCCGCGTTGGCCTGGAAATGCCAGTGGGGCTGACACCGCGGGTCGCAAGCACGCGTCCGTGGCCGCGTGGGGCCCGCCGCGTGGGCCTGCCGGAGTCGCCGGGGGCTTACGCCCCGACCGGCTCCCGGACGATGACCACCCGGAACCGCGACGGGCGGAACTCCTTGTAGATCACGAGGAGCTTCTTGATCTCCGAATCGATGTCGTAGATGCCGCGCATGCGGGCGTGCTCGAGCGGCAGGCTGTGCTCTTCTAAACGGCGCATCGCGGCGTCGAGGTCGGGCACGATCTTCTGCGACCCGATCACGAAGATGACCTCGCCGGCGCCGAAGGCGAGCGGCGCGAGCTGCGAGCCGGTGTTCGAGGCGACCACGATCGTCCCGTCGACCGTCAGCGCGTGCGCGCTGTTCACGTACCAATCGGGGCCGACGCCGAGCTTGCGCATGGCGCGCAGGCCTTCGGGCGTAGACCGGTCCATCGACCGGGTCGTCTTGCGGACGGCATCGAACCGCCCGGACTCCTCGAGCTCGTGGGAGATGCCGATCGCGTCGAGCGTCTGCGAGGCGCCCTGGCCGACCTCGGCGCCCTCGGGCAGGAGCTCGAGCACGATGCGCTTCGCGTCCTCGGCGGTCTCGGCGACGTGGACGTCGTAGCCCTTGTCACGGAGCGCCGCGACGGTCGCCTCGACGGTCGAGTCGTCCGCCGGCTTGGCAAACTCGCTGGTCTCGATCAGCGACTGCGCGCGAGCGACCGCGGCTTCATGGGCCGGGCTGAGGAAGGTCTGCTCGGTCTTGGTGGGGGCGGTGGCGATGGCCATCGGGGTTGGCTCCGGTCTGTGGTGATTGAGTCGAAGGGCGCTGGTGCGCCCAAGTAGTTGACGACGCAACGATATTACACCGCTTGCGCAATCGCGCAAGC
>DASSHR010000036.1:0-6671 GCA_035692745.1 Candidatus Limnocylindrales bacterium
GGCTCGCGGGAGGGCATCGTCGTCCGAGGGTAGCTACCCCGATTCCCGTGTGTCAACCCGTTTGTCGCGCACGGCGGATGCGGTTCGGTGGGGTCCGGTTGGGTCCGGTGGCGTTGGGTTGTGACAACCGAGGTGGCACGACGTCGGTTGACGCTGTCCATACACTCGCCAAATCGAACGGCTGTTCCATTTGACTCGGAGGCCCCGTCGTGCGCACGTACGCCCCTGCCGGCACGGAGGCCGTGTTGAACCGGCTCCTCGAAGAGCCGTCGCTCGCGGCCGCCGTGACCCATCACGAGCACATCCCGGCACGCGAGGCGGTGACCGCGCCCTTCCCCACCTGGCTGGACGACCGGATCGTGCGCGGCCTGGAGGACCGTGGGATCACCTCGCTGTACGCCCACCAGGCCGAGGCGATCGAGGCGATCCACGGTGGCGAGGACGTCGTCGTCGTGACGCCGACTGCGTCGGGCAAAACCCTGTGCTACGCGCTTCCGGTCCTGCAGGCTCTTGCCGAGGATCCATCGGCTCGCGCGCTGTTCCTGTTCCCGACGAAGGCCCTCGGCCAGGACCAGGTCGCGGAGTTCTCGGAGCTGGCGCGTCGCAGCTCGCTGTCGGTCGCCGTCGCGACGTACGACGGCGATACCCCGGCGCCGATCCGTTCCGCCATCCGCACCGCCGGGCAGGTCGTGGTGACCAACCCGGACATGCTCCACTCCGCGATCCTCCCCCACCACACGAAGTGGTTCCAGCTCTTCGAGCAGGTCCGGGTCATCGTGATCGACGAGCTGCACACGCACCGCGGCGTGTTCGGCAGCCACGTGGCGAACGTCCTCCGGCGGCTCCTGCGGTTGTGCCGCCACTACGGCTCCAACCCGATCATCGTGTGCTCCTCGGCGACGATCGGGAACCCCGCAGAGCTCGCGGCGCAGCTCACGGGACGGGCGCCGCGGCTCATCGATCGCAACGGCGCGCCGGCCGGCGAGAAGCACCTGTTGCTCGTGGATCCGCCGCTGCTGGATCCCGCCACCGGCGCCCGAGGCTCGGCGCTCACGCACGCCGAACGCTGGGCGCTGCCGTTCATCCGCGCCGGCCGCCAGACCATCGTGTTCGGGCGGGCGCGGGTCGCAGTCGAGATCATCCTGACCCGCCTCCGCGAGGCGCTGCGCGAGGACCGCGGGCCTCGATCGCGGATCCGCGGCTACCGCGGCGGGTACCTGCCCACCGAGCGGCGCGCCATCGAGCGCGGCCTGCGCGACGGCGAGATTCTCGGCGTCGTCTCGACGAACGCGCTCGAGCTCGGCGTCGACATCGGCGCCCTCGACGTCTCGGTCCTCGCGGGCTATCCGGGCTCCGTCGCGGGCACGTGGCAGCAGCTCGGACGTGCGGGCCGGCGCCAGGACACCAGCGTCGGCATCCTCATCGCCTCCGGTGCGCCGGTCGACCAGTACGTGATCCACCATCCGGAGTTCCTGCTCGAGGGCACGCCGGAAGAGGCTCGGGCGGACCCCGACAACCTCCACGTGCTGCTCGCCCACCTTCGGTGCGCGACGTTCGAGCGGCCGTTCGAGCCGGGCGAGGTGTTCGGCCCCGGACCGGTCGATGACCTGCTCGCGTTCATCGCCGAGTCCGGGCAAGTCCGCCAGTCCGGCGACGGGCGGTGGTACTGGAGCTCGGAGAATTTCCCGGCGTCCGAGGTGAGCCTGCGCACGGCGGCGCCGGAGAACGTCGTGATCATCGACAACACGCCGGACCGGCCGCGGGTCCTCGGCGAGACGGACCTGTTCTCGGCGCAGGTGCTGGTCCACACCCAGGCGATCTACCTGCACGAGAGCGTCCAGTACCACGTCGACTACCTCGACTGGGGCGAGCGCAAGGCCTACGTCCGGAAGGTCGACGTCGACTACTACACGTACGCCAACCGCGCCGTGACGCTCAAGCCGCTGGATGTCTTTGCGAGCGCCGATGTGACCGGCGGGCGGCGGATCCACGGGGAGGTGATGGTCGCCAGCCTGGTGACGCTGTTCAAGAAGTTGAAGTTCGGCACGGACGAGAATGTCGGCTGGGGCCCGATCGACCTGCCCGAGCTGGAGCTCCAGACCACTGCGTACTGGCTCACGTTTGAAGGGGACCAGGGTCGGAGCGAGGCCGTCAGCCGTCCCGAGCGCAAGGCGCCGGGGAGCAGGGACGGCGAGCGTACGCCGTCCGTGAGCCGCACCGGCGGACCCGGCAACGCAGCGATCGGGGTGGATCACGGCCTCGTCGGTTGGCGCAAGGATGACCTCGACGTCGCGCTCCTTGGCGCCGGACGCGCGATCCAGGCGGTCGCCGCGGTGCTGCTGATGGTCGATCCGCGCGACCTCGGCCTCGTGACCCAGGTTCGCTCGCCCCACTCGGAAGCGCCGACGATCTACCTGTACGAGTCCGTCCCCGGCGGCGTGGGCTTGTCGGAGCGGCTGTTCACCCGCCACGAGGAGCTGGTCGTGGGTGCGAAAGCCCTGATCGAGGCCTGTGGGTGCGACGCCGGCTGCCCCGCCTGCACCGGACCCAGGCTTGATCCGGAGGTCAACGGCAAGCTCCTCGCGCTCCGACTGCTGGGCGCCATGCACGCCGATCGCGGCGTTGCGCTCGACGCAGCTCACACCAAGGTCGGGAATGTGAAGGTCGTGGCATGACCGAGGCGGTGTCGCTCGAGCGCCGCTTCGCCAACTTTCGAGCCGCGCACGTCGCTCGCGAGGAGCCGGCACAACTCGGACCGACGCCGACGTGGCGCGCGGGCGCGACGAGCGTCGGGGCTGAGCGGCTGGCGGTCGCCGTCGGGGGGCGGCTCGAGCAGACGCCGCGGGGGACGTTCGTGGTGATCGAATCGCCATCGACGCTGCTCCCGGTCGATCGCGAACGGCTCGCGAGTTTGCCCGGCCAGCCACCCGCCGGCGCTCCCCTCCTCTGCCTCGACACGGAGACGACCGGGCTCGCGACCGCCGCCGGTACGCTGGCGTTCCTCGTCGGGCTGGGATGGTGGGAAGGGAGCCGCTTCCGACAGATCCAGCTCCTTCTCCCCGACCACGCGGACGAGCCGGCCCTCCTCGCCGAGCTGGCAGCGCGAATTCCTCGAAACGCCTGGCTCGTGACCTACAACGGGCGCGGCTTCGACTGGCCGCTGCTCGTCGCACGCTTCCGCATGGCCGGCTGGAACCCGCCCCTGCACGACGGACACCTGGATCTCTTGCCGCTGGTGCGGCGGGTGTTCCGGCATCGGATGAGCGACGCCCGGCTCGCGTCGGTCGAGTCCGAGCTCCTGGGCATGCGGCGCCATGGCGACATCCCGGGCTGGGAGATCCCCGGGCGATATCTCGATTACCTGCGGTTCGGGGACCCGGGTCCGATTGTCGACATCGTCCGCCACAACGACGAGGATGTGCGCTCGCTCGGTCGGCTCCTCGTGCACGTGGACCAGGGCTACGCGGATGCGCAGCGCTGGACGGAGGCCCCCGCCGGCGACCTCGCCGGACTCGCCAGGGCCTTCGCGGGTGCCGGGCGGCACGACGACGCCCTGCGATGCATCGATGCCGCCCTCGTCAGCGCCTCGGCGCCCCCAGCCCCGCCGCGCACGTCCTCGCGAGACCCGTATGGCGAACCGACCACCGAACGCGCCCGCCTCGCGGCGCGGGAGTCGCGCTCGGACGACGAGGCCTGGTGGTCCCCCCGTCGCCCGCCGGACTTCGGGGGACGGCCCGGCAGGTACGCAACGATCTCGGCGTGGGATGCCGCGGAGTCGAGCCGTCGCGATGCACCGTGGACCGAGACGCGCATGCTCGCGGAACGGGCGCGCCTCCTGCGCCGCCTCGGGCGGTTCGATGAAGCGGAGCGCGCCTGGGCATCCCTCGCGGCGGCGCGGGGCACGGTTGGCGCGCTCGCCTGGGTCGAGGTGGCGAAGCTTCGCGAGCACCGGCTCGGCGACCTCGCCGGGGCGATCGAGGCGGCGACCGCCGCCCTGCGACTCGCCGAGCGTCAGGCGTGGTTGGGTCGGCCCCTCGCCCGGCTCGAGACGTCGCTGGCCCACCGGCTCGCAAGGCTCGGCGCACGGTGCATTCGCTCCAGCACCGCCTCGCGCGTGGGGACGCCTTCGATGCCCGGCGCCTCCACCGCGAGCGACGCAGCTGCGGCGCCGACGAGGACGTCCGGGCCGAGGGTGGGGTCGATCCGCGCGGCCAGCATCGCCGCCAGGAACACGTCGCCGGCGCCCGTCGCATCGATGACGCGATCAGAGGAAACGGCCGTGTAGTGCCACGCGCCGACCGGCCCGCTCGCCCCTCTCGCCCCGCTCATGCCGCTTGTCCTGCTCGCCGACGGGAGCTCGAGGACCTCGCCACCGTGCGCGCCGTCCGTGCGGATCAGCGTGGCACCAGGCGGCAGGAGCTCCGCGAGCGTCGTGATCGCAGTCTCCGGCGCCACGTCCTCGGCGCTGCATGCGACGAGCGTCGCGACGTCCAGGAGCGCGTGCGGCGCCGGCGCGAGCCGAGCCACCTCGGCGCCCGGCTCGAGATCTCGGAGCAGGCCCTGCCACCCGAGCGCGAGCTCGGTCCGGGGCCCGCCGACCGAGGCCCACTCCGGCCCGAGCTCGCCCGCGACCGGTCCGAGGAACGCGGGCGTGCCCTGGACGAGCCAGGCGCGCGGGATGCCGAGGACCGAGAGCTCGTCGGACGTGGAGACGGAACGGAGGCCGCGCCCCGACGGCGATTCCGTGATCTCGAACACCGGCCCGGACACGAGTGGAACGCGGACCACGACCGCACCCGCCGCCTCGGCGTTGGCGAGCTCGCGGGCGCCGGCGGCGGCGTCGTCCACGCCCACGACCGCGCCGACGCGCAGGCCAAGTCGGGCGAGCGTGAGCGACGCGTACGTCACGGCGCCCCCCAGGCGCCACCCGCGCGGGTCGGTCGGGGTGAGGTCGCGCGAGGCCGCGCCGGCGACCAGGACGAACGGCGGGGCGGCGCGATCGGGGGGTCGATTCATCGTGCCGGAGTATTCTGCGGGCCCCATTCCCGCGCATCCGGAGTCACACGTTGTATTTCTACGAGCTTCACGAGGGCGACGAGGACATCTTCACGGACCTGCTGCTCATCCACGACGAGCTGATGGACCCGGAGGACTTCTTCGAGCTCGTGCAGGTGGTTCGCGACCAGGTCAAGGACTCGTTCGAAGAGGACACGCTCATCGAGGCGATCGCCCTCGAGCTCGAACGTGAGCACGGCTTCACGTTCGTCTCCGACGACAAGCTGGCCGCCTCGGTCCACGTGTCAATGGTCGAGGACGAGAACCGGCTCATCGGTATCGATGACGAGACGGGCATCGCCGACAGCGCCGAATACCGCTCGATCCTCGCCGACCTGCAAGGCGAGATGAACTGAGCCAGCGGCGATCTCAGCGGCTGAAGAGGATCTCCAGCACGTCCCCATCGGCGACCCGATAGGTCTTTCCCTCCGAGCGGAGGCGGCCCGCCTTGCGCGCCTCGGCCATCGAGCCGAGCTTGAGCAGGTCCTCGTAGGAAACCGTCTCCGCGCGGATGAAGCCCTTTGCGAGGTCCGTGTGGATCGTGCCAGCGGCATCCACCGCACTCGAGCCTGACGGGATCGGCCAGGCGCGCACCTCGTCCGGCCCTGCCGTCAGGAACGACACCAGCCCGAGGAGCTGGTAGGACAGGCGGATCACGCGCTCGAGCCCGGATTCGGCGATCCCGAGCTCCTCCATGAACGTGGCGGCGTCCGCCGCGTCCAGCTCGCCGAGCTCCATCTCGATCTTCGCCGACAGGTGCTCGACCATCGACTGCCGATGCCCATAGCCGCCACGGATGCGCGCCACGAGGCCCGCCGCGGATGCGAGGTCGCCTTCGCCCACGTTGAGGAGCACGAGCACCGGCTTCTCCGTCAGGAACCGGAAGCCGCGGACGCGCTTCGCATCGTCGTCGGACAGGTCGGCGTCGCGGATCGGATGGCCCGCTTCGAGCTCCGGCTTCAGGCGCCGCAGCACCTCCTCCTCCCGCTCGTTCGCCTCGCGCTCGGCGGGGGTCCCGTGGCGGCCGCTGGAGGCGAGCCGCTCGAGGCGCCGGTCGACCATCGACAGGTCGGCGAGGATGAACTCGAGGTCCAGCTGCTCGAGGTCGCGCGCCGGATCCACGGAGCCCGCCGGATGCGGCAGCGATGGGTCATCGAACGCCCGGACGACGTGGAGGAGCGCGTCCGACTCGCGCAGCCGTGCGAGGTGCTCGGCCGGCAGCTCCTCCGTCCCCACGTGGCCCTCGGAGGACGCGGGCGGCGCCGGCAGGTCCACGTACGTCACGTCGGCATGGACGATCTTCTTGGGCTTGAACACCTCGGCGAGCCGATCGAGCCGCACGTCCGGCACCTTCACGACGCCGACGTTCAGCGTCAGGGCGCCATAGCCGCCGGTCTCGGCGTGGCCCCGGGTGAGCGTGTTGAACACGGTCGTCTTGCCGCTGCCGGCAAGTCCGACGATGGCGATCTGCACCTACCGGCTGCCCGCGGACATGCGGAGCCCTGGCATCAGTAGCCCGCCGAGGGATCGACGACGTTGCGCAGCGGCTCGCCGCGGCTGAAGCGTCGAAGGTTGTCGCAGAACAGGTCGATGCTGCGATCGAGCACGCGCGCCGA
>DASSHR010000037.1:0-15681 GCA_035692745.1 Candidatus Limnocylindrales bacterium
GCGCCCGTCCCGACCGCCTGAGTTCTATCCCGGCAGGATCATGAAGGTCCCGCCGGTCGACGTTCGCTGCGCGGCGAAATGGCGCCGGTCGAGGGTCACCACGATGTCAGTGTCAAGCCGCTCGGCGAGCACGGCCACAGAAGCGTCGGTCGCCCCGAGATATGTTGGCGCGGTGAACGCTCGGTCTCTGGCGATCCCGACGCACTGCGTCGACCTGCCGGAGG
Organism: Candidatus Limnocylindrales bacterium; assembly: GCA_035692745.1. GTDB lineage: Bacteria > Chloroflexota > Limnocylindria > Limnocylindrales > CSP1-4 > UBA5189. The sequence goes on from DASSHR010000037.1 coordinate 225, forward strand.
ACCTCTGTCGCGCTGCCGGCGCAGCGGCGGTGGGGATTGACATCGGCCAGCCGGGCCAGCGGATCGTCGGTTGGGTGGCCGAACCGGCATCTTCGGACATTGACTGGCCGGGTTGCGGCCACGTGGTCGCAAAGGTCACCCTCGACGTCCGAGATCCCGACGGGCAGTACGAGATCACGCTCGGCCAGCCGGAACCCGATACCAGGCCACTCGGGCTGGCCTGGTGCACCTACTGATCCGAGGTGGGGACACATCGAGCGGGTCTGGTGCTCGCGATTGTTGGATTCCTGGCGCTGTTCTTCGGATTGTTCTCCGGCGTGGGCGGATGCTACGTGCCCGGCGTCCCGTGCCCGTCTCCAAGGCTTGACGAGATCATCGGCTACAGCGGCCTGGCGCTGCTGCTGATCGGTTTCGTGCTGCTGCTTCGGTCCGGCTGGCGCGGCAGCCTGTCGGGCTCCGTGCTCGCGGCGATCGCCGTCGTGCCGGCCGTGTGGTTCATCTACGAGCTCGTCCGCCAATCGGGGTGCCCGTTGATCGGCGACCTTGCGGCCCAACGGACCTGCCTGGAGTCGTTCGGCGAGATGACCGCACCGGTCCTCAGCTCGACGATCGGGCTGCTCGTGATCGCGATCGGTTGGCTGCGCTGGCGACGCCTCGGCACTGGCTGAAAACCGGCCAAGCCGCGTCCTGTGTAAACGCGGGCATCGAACCGCGCGTCATACGGCCAGAATGCTGACCGACTCCGTGGTGCCGACCCGTAGGGGAGACCTCGTGGCCAAGGAGTGGACCGGCGCGGTAGAGGAGCTCTACGAGCGCTGGGCTGCTCGCGTGGCCGAATACGCACGCCGCATGAACGTCGATCCCAGCGCTGCCGACGAGGTCATGCAGGAGGCATTCGCCCGCTTGCTCGCAATCGAGCCGGGCCGGCGACCCGATGAACCGATCGCGTGGATCTTCCGGGTCGCCCACAACCTCACGATGGACCGGCATCGCAGCCGAGCGCGAGTGCGGCCGGTCGCCGTCAGGGCCGAGGTTGCCCCGGAGGAGGCGATCGAACGCGCCGAGATCTGGTCGTTCGTTGCGCAACTGCCGGAGCGGCAGCGGGCAGCCGTCTTCCTCCGATACCGAGCCGATCTCGACTTCGCGACCGTCGCTCGAATCCTCGAGATCTCGGAGTCCGGTGCGCGAGCAAGCGTGTTTCGGGGCCTCGCGACCCTCCGGTCCAGGCTCGGGGAGGACCGACGTGGCTGATCGATTGGAGTCGATGCTTCGGGCAGGACATCCCGACGTGGATGGCTATGCGGCGCCTGCGTTCACCCAGGTTATCCAGCGCGCGCAGCGATCGGGCCTCCGCCAACCCGCCCGACCGGTGCGGCACACGGCTGCGACCGTGGGCATCGCCGCCGTCCTGGGCCTCGCCGCGATTCTCGCTGTGGTCGGCGGCGCCACGATCCTCCGGGTCACGCAGCCGACGCCAAGCGCGAGCGACAGCGGTGTCGCCAACGACCCGGAGCTGCGTCGTGAGCTCGCGGGGATAATCGGGGTCGACCCGGCAGCGGTCCTCCTGACCGAAGACGGCGCCGTCGCAACGACGTGGGCGGACGATCGGCTGTCGCTGGTCCTGTTCATGAACGCGAACGGGGGCTGGGTCGCGACCACCATCGCGACCGTGGTGTCCCCGCGACCCACGAATGGCGTGGTGAGCGGCGAGGACACGATCACCTGCTCGGACCTGGGACTCACTCGACCGACGTTCGTCTTCGGGCAGATCATCGCGCTCGAACCCGAGACTCGCGTTTCGATGCCGGGTTTCGCCGCCATCGGCGGCACGGTCAGCAACGGCACGTACGTGTTCGCGGTTCGGGATGCGGAGCCTGGCCAGCGGTTTGCCATCTTCGGCGAGCACACGCCGACGGATCACGCGCCGCTCCCGAGCGTCTTCGCGCCGTTACCCGACGGTGCCTTCGCGGGCGGACCGTTCCGATCCCCAACGCCGTGTGCGCCATCGGCCGCAGCCACCCCCGCGCCGACGCCAAACCCAACGCCGGTGGCGCCGCAGGCGTTGTCTGGCGACGATTGGATCAACCTGGCGGGCACTGCGCTGGACGGATCTCTGTGGGCGACTCGAGGTGCACTGCTCTTCGTATCGACGGACGGTGGCGCGACGTGGCGTACGACTTCCGTCCCTGTATCCAGCCGCGCTCGACTCGTCGGGATGATCTTCATGGCTGACGCGTCCCACGGTTGGTCCATCACATTCGGCCCCGGGACGAACGACGACTTCGGGTCGCTCGCGCGATATGTCGTGAATCGCACTATCGATGGCGGTTCCACCTGGGTGGCCGCAGACGTGCCCGGCAACTTCGTGGGCACCACTTCGGCGCTCGCCTTTGCCGACGATACGGTCGGCTACATGGTGGCCTCAGCCTCGCGGTTGAGCGACGGGACGAGCACGGTGCTCCGCACGGAAGATGGCGGAGCGACGTGGAAGGCCATCGCCCAGCGACCATGGCTAGGGCAGCTGCTCGCGGTCAGCGATGCCACGACCGTATGGGCCGGTGGCGAGGAGCAGGCCGGCGGCACATTTGAGCAGCCGCTCCTCGCGGTGAGCCGCGACAGAGGCAGGACCTGGACGAACGTTCAGTTCCCGGGCATCACCGGGACGACCGAGGCGGAATGCGGGTGTTACCTGACGCAACCACCGACCTTCCTCGACGCGAAGATTGGGTTCGCAACGATCGTTTCGTCGTTTGGCTCTGAGGGAACGTTCACCCGCGTGGCAGCGACGAACGATGGGGGCCAAACCTGGTCGATCGTGGCTGACCGGCCGGGCCTCGAGGCGAATGGCCTCACGGTGCTCGACGTTCGACATTGGCTCATGGAGATGAACCCGACCCAGATCGATGCAACCGAGGACGGCGGCGCGACCTGGACGACGGTGCTCCCCTTTGGGTCGCTCGGACTCTGGTCGAACGGCTTCCCGCTGTGGACCGACCGGCTCGGCGACGGGCGCGCGGCGGCGTTGATTCCATTGTTCGGGAACGCTGACTTCCCGAGCGCGCGTTCGGCGCTTGTCACGTCGGGCGATGGCGGCGCGACCTGGACACAGCTGCCGTTCGACGACCCGGGACCGCCGTACGAGATCCAGAGCGGTCAGCGGGACCAGGATCCGGGCTCGATCATCTTCGGCGACCTGGACGGCAACGCGATTGCGCCGTTTGCCGGCGACCCGCTGTCATTCACGATCGATCGGACGTGGTCGTTCGGCGCATATTTCGGGCGTCCCGCTGGTGCCTCTTCGGTTCGTGTTGACCTCCTGCGCGACACGGGCGAAACGTGGAGTCCCATCTGGTCGACGGAGCTGCCGATCGATCCGGCTGCGGCCGGGATCCTTGGCACCCTGCCGAAGTTCGCAGCAGCGGGCACGTATCGTCTGGACGTGCGGACGAACGGCGACCTCCTCGCGACGTCACTGCTGAGCATGGCGTTGCCCTGTGAAGGCGTGTGCACCGGCGGATAGGACGCCGGTTGGGGCGGCGACGTTGGCGCTTGGTGTTGGGCTCGCGGCTGGGATCGGCGCGATCGTCGCAACGATCCTTGTGCTGATCGTGCTCGCGAGATTCGCGCGCCGGAGCGCTGGCCCCAGCTAGCTAGACCTCCGCGTAGCGCTGGCCGGCGTAGCTCTGGAAGCGGGTCTGGCTCTTGCGGAACCAGAGCTGGACATCGCCCGTGGGGCCGTTGCGGTGCTTCGCGAGCTTGAGGTTGATGACCTCGCCGTCGAGGTCGCCGGTCTCGTCGCCGGGCGCCCGCTCTTTCTCCCGGTACAGGAAGAGCACGAGGTCCGCGTCCTGCTCGATCGCGCCGGACTCGCGGAGGTCCGACAGGCGGGGCTCCTTCGACTCGCGCATCTCCGGCTGCCGTGACAGCTGCGAGAGCGCGATAACCGGCACGGAGAGCTCCCGCGCGAGCGCCTTCAGTCCGCGGGAGATCTCGCTGACCTCCTGGACGCGGTTCGAATCCCGGTTCGTCGTGGTCGCCTGCATGAGTTGCAGGTAGTCGACGATCACGAGGTCCAGCCCGGATTCCGCCTGGAGCCGCCGCGCCTTCGTGCGCAGTTCCATGGCGCTGATGTTCGGCGTGTCGTCGATGTACAGCGACGCCTCGCTGAGGTCGTTCATGGCCGGCGCGATCCGCGCGAAGTCCATCTCCTCGAGGAAGCCCGAGCGCAGGCGCTTCGAATCGATGGTGGCGACGCTCGAGAGGAGGCGCAGCACGAGCTGCTCCTTGCTCATTTCGAGGCTGAACAGGCCGACCGTTTTGCGCTCCTTGACTGCGGCGTGCTCAGCGATGTTGAGCGCGAAGCTCGTCTTGCCGACGGAGGGGCGGGCAGCGAGGACGATCAGGTCGCTCTTCTGGAACCCCGTCGTGAGCTGGTCCAGGTCGAGAAAGCCCGACGAGATGCCGCTCAGCTCGCCGCGGTGGGCGTGGAGGTAGTCGAGGCGGTCGTAGGCCGAGTGCAGCAGCTCCTTGAGCTGTGCGAAGCCCGTCGTGATGCGGCGATTCGAGACGGTGAACAGCTCCGACTCCGCGCGGTCGATCGCCTCCTGGATCTCGGCCGGGTCCTCGTAGCCGATGCCGGCAATCTTGCCGGCCGCGCCGATGAGGTTCCGGAGCACCGCCTTGCGCTCGACGATCCGCGCGTACTGGACGGCGTGGACCGCGGTGGGGGTCTGGTTCGACAGCGTCGAGAGGTACGACCGGCCACCGACCTGCTCGAGGTTCTCCGAGCGCTCGAGCGACTCGGCAACGGTGATCAGGTCCACGGGCTCGCGCCGTTCGAAGAGCTCCAGCATCGCGCGGTACACGTTCGCGTGCGCCTGCCGGTAGAAGTCCTCCGGGCGCAGGAATTCCGCGATCTCGATGATCGTCTCGCGATCGATCAGGATCGCGCCGAGCACCGACTGCTCGGCTTCGAGACTGTGGGGCGGCAGGCGGTCGATCACTGGGGGGAAGTCTCGGTTCGGGTTGTGACACCTGATTGTCACGAGGCCACCCGTCGATCGATAGCCGCTTATCCCCGACTTATCGGGGGCTTACCCCGTGGCTCGTGGATAGCCGCGAAAACCTGTGGACAAGCCTGTGGACGGTCAGTCGCTGGAGCCGACCTCGGGCGCCCGCCACCCCGGCGTTGGCGCGCCGTCGGGCCATGCGGCGATGCACACCTTGTTGCCGGAACGATCCGCGAGGATCCAGCTACCCGGCGCGTTGGAGTCGTCGACCACATGGCCGCCGGCGGCCACCGCCGCGTCCCGGCGCCGCACCGCTTCCTCGCGGGCGAGCGAGACGTCGACGTGCATCGCGTGTCGAAGCGGCTTGGCCGGATCGATGTCCTGCATCCACACGGCTGATCCGATTCCGAGAGGATCCACGGAGTTGTCGGCCGCGAGCGGCTCGTAGCCGAGGACCGCGCGCCAGAACGGAAGGTCGATGAGGTCCGGCTTGGCGGCGATCGCGAGCTGGACCTCCTGTACCGCAGCGCGATCCGCGCGCACGTCGTGCTCCGTTGCGATCGCGGAGATCCTCCGTGCCGCTTCGAGCTCGTCCGGGCCGATCCGATACACCCCGCGGGTCAATCGAACCGTGAGCTGCCGTGCGTCCAGCGTCAGCGTCGTTTTCGGCCCAAGGCCGGGCACGGCGGCAATCGCCTCGGCGAGGCGCGCGCCCTCCAGCATCGAACCAACGCGAAACACCGCGGTCGGCCCGCCATGCAGCACGACCCAGTCCTCGACCCCCTCGGCGGCAAGGAACGCTCGCCAATCTGCTTCGCTCATCGAGCCAGCCTATGTCGCACCGGAATCACCGGCCTTTCAGGGCGGTTCAGGCCAAGGCGACCGGCGAGGCTCCGAGCGAGCGCACAACCGTGCGTGAGCGAGGGACGTAGCCGGGCAACGCCGGCATGGACCGTTCCTGGAAGGCCGTGCCTAGTCCAGCCTGCGAATCACGCCGATCAGCTTCCCTTGAATCCGGACGTCGTCATAGAACTGCGGCTGATAGTTCGGGTTCGCCGGCTGCAGTCGGACCCGGTCCTTCTCGCGGAAGAAGCGCTTGAGCGTGACCGCGTTCTCCTCGACCTGCGCGACGACGATGTCGCCGTTGCGGGCGGTGTTCTGGGGGCGGATCAGCACGAAGTCGCCATCGGCGATGTGCTCCTCGATCATCGAATCGCCGCGGACGCGCAGGACGTACGCGTCGCCGCTCGGGGCGAGCATGTCCGGCACCGCCATTGTCTCGGAGGTGTCCTGGTACGCCTCGATCGGGCCGCCGGCCGCGATCTCGCCGACGATCGGCAGGACGTGCGCGTCGGCCGTGATCGACTGCGGGACGAGCTCGTGCGAAAGCCCGAGCTGGATCGCGGCGGTCGGCGTGAGCCGGATCGCGCGGGACTGCGCCTCGTCACGCTCGAGGAAGCCCTCGCGCTCCAGCATGAGCAGATGGTGGTGAACGGCGGACGTCGAGCTGAGCCCGACCGCCAGCGCGATCTCGCGCACCGACGGCGGGAAACCGCGGGCTCGAAGCGTCGCGGCGATGTAGTCGAGGATCTTCAGCTTTCGATCTGCGTCGTGACGCGTCACTCGTTGCTCCCGTGCGGCAGTGCCGACGAGATCATACCGAACGGGTGTTCGATGTCAAGTCCGAGCCGGCTGAGATCGCGGGCCGATCGATGCCTCGCTGGTAGACTTCCGCATCCGGTCGCAGGAGGAACCAGTCGAGCGTGGCACGAGCCAGCCGAACCGAGGACATCGACACCAATGCGAAACGTGGGAAGGGCCAGCGCCACTCCCGGCGTGGGCCCGGCATGCGCCGGCTGATCGCCGCCGCGGCGCTGTTGCCGCTTGCCGGTCGGGCGCCGCTGTATGCGCGCCTGCTCTGGGCGCTGATCGTCGACGAGCGCACGCCCGCAGCCCGCAAGGCGCTGCTCGCGGGTGCGCTCGGCTACATCGTCGTCCCGTTCGACATCTTTCCCGATCGCGTGCCGATCCTCGGTCAGCTCGATGACCTCGTCGTGACCGCGCTGGCGACCGAGCTCTTCCTCGACGGCCTCGACGAGTCCCTGCTCGCCGAGAAGCTCGAGCAGGTCGGTATCCCGCGGGCGGCCTTCGACGAGGACGTCGCCCGGATCCGGCGCCTCGTGCCCGGACCCGTCCGGCGCCTTGCGAAGCGCGTCCCCGGCGCGGTCCGGTTCATCGGCAACAGCATCCCGCAGCAGCAGATCCGGCAGGAGCTCCGCCGCTGGATCGCGGCACGGGGCACGGCCACCTTGGAGGAGGGTTCTCGCGCGTGAAGGTCATCCTGACGAAGGACGTGGACAAGCTCGGCAAGTCGGGCGACATGAAGACCGTCGCGGACGGGTTCGCCACCAACTTCCTGATCCCGCGGAACCTGGCCGTGCCCGCGGCGGGCGGCGCCTATCGCGCCTGGCAGCACGACATCGCCTCCCGTGAGGACAAGCGCCAGCGCGAGCGCGCCGACGCCGAGATCGCCGCAACCCGGATCGGCTCGACCACGCTCACGATGGGCGTGAAGGTCGGCGAGGGCGGCAAGCTCTACGGCTCCATCACCACGAAGGAGATCGCGGAGGCCCTCGGCCGGCGCGGCATCGTGGTCGATCGCCACAAGATCGAGCTCGAGGAGCCGCTCAAGTCGCTCGGCACGTACAAGGTCGCGGTCAAGGTCTTCGCCGGCCTCACCCCGGAAGTCACGGTGGTCGTCGAGCCCAAGGGGTAGGTTCCTCGCCGGCTCGCCGCCCGGATCCTCCGCCAACGGGTCACGACGACGGGACGGTCTGCGCACCGACGTTTTCGGTTGCGCACCGACCTTTCGGTAGCGCACCGACCTTTTCGGTAGCGCACCGACTTTTTCGGTAATGCTCACCCGGGGGTCGTTATCGGCAGATTCGGTCCGTGAAACACGGTCTGCACCGGTGCGTTGTCCGTTCCTGAGCGTGCGCCGATCGGACCAGCCCCTCGTTCCCGCGAAGGTTCTTCGGTAAGGGCCCCGGGATGGCAATTACCGAAAAAGTGCAGCCATCGGACGCCGCGGACGCCATCGGACGCCATCGGACGCCGCGTACGCCGCGGGCGCCGCGGACGCCGCGACGGTCGAGCTGGCACGGACCGGGCGCAGAATCGGGCGCGTGGGCGAGGCGCTGCGAACGATCCTGCACGTCGACCTGGACGCGTTCTTCGCGTCGGTCGAGCAGCGCGACCATCCGGAGTGGCGCCGCAGGCCGCTCGCGGTGGGCATGGGCGGCACGAACGACCGGGGCGTCGTCTCGGCGGCGTCCTATGAGGCAAGGAAGTTCGGCGTCCACTCGGCCATGCCGATCCGGACCGCGAAGCGCCTCTGCCCCGACTGCATCTTCGTGCCGGTCCGCGGCGCGGCGTACCAGGCCGCGAGTCGCGAGGTGATGGCGATCCTGCGGCGGTTCACGCCGCTCGTGCAGCCGATCTCGATCGACGAGGCGTTCCTGGACGTCACCGCGTCGCGCGCCCTGTTCGGCGACGGGCCCGTGATCGCGCGCCTGATCAAGGACGCGGTGCGCGACGAGGTGGAGCTGACCATCTCGGTCGGCGTGGCGTCCACGAAGCTCGTCGCGAAGATCGCGAGCGACCTGCGCAAGCCCGATGGGCTGGTCGTCGTCGAGCCCGGTACCGAGGTCGAGTTCCTGGCGCCCCTGCCGATCTCCCGCCTGTGGGGCGTCGGCGCGTCGACCGCGGCGGCGCTGCGCGACTTCAGCGTGGGCACGATCGGGGACCTCCAGAAGGTCGATCGGTTGGCGCTCGTGCGGCGCTTCGGCAAGCACGGAGCATCACTCGTCGATCGTGCGATGGGCCGCGATCCGGATCCGGTCGACGACCCGGACGCGGCCAAGTCCGTGAGCCACGAGATGACGTTCGACGAGGACACGTCGGATTCGGAGGTGCTCGAGCGAACGCTGCTCGCGATGTCCGAGGGCGTCAGCGGGCGACTGCGCCATGCCGGCATCAAGGCCGGCACGGTGACGGTGAAGATCCGCGATTCCGGCTTCAACACGATCACGCGCCAGCGCGGGCTGCCCGAGCCGTCGGACATGACCGAGCCGATCTGGCAGGCAGCGCTCGCGCTCGCTCGGCCGGAGATGCGCGGCAAGAAGATCCGCCTGCTCGGCGTCGCTGCCTCCGGGTTCGGCGGGCGCCAGCAGCTCGGCCTGTTCGAGGCGGGGGAGGAGAAGAAGCGCAAGGTCGTCGAGGCGGCCGACGAGATCCGCGAGCGGTTCGGGATGCGCGCGATCACCCGGGCGCGGATCCTCAGGAGCGGCGTGTCGGCGCCGTTCGAGCGGGACTTCGGCTCGTCGGTGGAGCACCGCGGCGATCTCGCCGACGACGTCTTGCGGGATGCCCGAAAGCGGCGCCCGAGCAGTGACAGACAACCTGACACCGATGCGCGTGACGATCCATTCGACGACTAGCGAGGGCTTGACATCGAACACCTGTTCGATCTAGAGTCCAGTCGAAATCGAACAGGCGTTCACGGACACCAGTGCCCGGTGACCGGAGCTCGCGTAGCGCCCCCGAAAGGAGCCGCGAAATGGCGATGGTCCGAGTCGAGCCGGTCGAGGTACGGGTTCGAGCTGATTGGTTTGACGGTCGGCCGCGTGAGGTCACCCTCAACGGCCGCCGGCTTCGCGTGCTGGACGTCATCGGCGTCCGGGACGAGAGCTCAGCATTTCCGGTGACCACCGGGCCGCGCACGCTCTTCGAGGTTGAGACGACGGACGCGAGACTCCAGCTCTCGTTCCGTCATCGCTCGCGCAAGTGGACGGTCGAGGGCCTGGAGTTGAGCAAGGCCGCATAGCCCTCAACCGAATACATAGAGCGACCGGTGAGGTCGCGAACGCGAGGTAGGAGCCCTCCAACGGCTGCCTCGCGCGACATGGCCCGGGTGCCCTCGGGCCGGACGGACTGATCCGGAGGCCGGGCGTCGGTACCGCGCGGCCTCCGGGTCGCCATAATCCGGGACGTGGAAGCATCATCGTTCCGTGATCTGACCCTGGTCCAGTTCGGCGACCTGCTGGGCTCCAAGGAGCCCGTGCCGGGCGGAGGCAGCGCCTCCGCGGTGGCGGCCTCGCTCGCGGCCTCGCTGGTGGCGATGGTGGCGACGCTCTCGCAGGGCCGGCCGAAGTACGCGGACCATGCGGCGCTCCACGAGCTCGCGATTCCCGCCGCCAACCGCCTCGCGAAGGCGCTCCTCGACCTCGCCGACGAGGACGCCGCCGCCTATGCCGCCTGCGCCTTCGCGTTGAAGCTCCCGCGGGAGGCGTTTGCCGACCAGGCGTACCGAGACGAGCAGGTCAAGGCAACCGCCCAGGTCGCCGCCGAGGTCCCGCTGCGCTGCGTGGAGCGCTGCCGCGAGGTGCTCGTCCTGGCCGAAGCGCTGTCCGGCCGCTCCAACGTGAATGCCTCGTCCGATCTCCGCGTGGCCGCGCTGCTCGCCGAGGCGGCAGGTCACGGCGCGGCGGAGAACGTGCTCGTGAACATCCCCCTCGTCGGCGAGAACGAGTGGACCCGAGCCGCGGAGGCGCGCATCCAGGTGCTCCTGCGTGAGATCGGCGAGCTCAAGGACACGGTGCACGAGGTCGTCGCGAGCGGCGAGCGCCGCACCCAGCTGACCGAGCTCCCCAACCTCCCGGAGATCGCTGCTTGACCCTTGCGGCCGGCAGTGCGCGGCGCCTCGAGGGGGCGCCGTTTGCGACGGAGATCCGCGAGCGGGTCGCCGTCGAGGTGGCGACGTACACCAGGGAGCAGGGCCACGCGCCGGGCCTCGCGGTGGTGGTCTGCGGACGCAGCGCGCCGTCGATGGTCTACCTGCAGCGGATTCTCAGGGCCTGTGTTGACGTGGGGATCGACGGCCGGCTCGTCGATGTCGAGGGCGAGGACGCCACCACCCAGGAGCTCGCGCTGACCGCAGCCCTCCAGCAGCTCAATGAAGACCCGAAGGTCGCCGGCATCATCGTCCAGATGCCCCTCCCCGACGGTGTCGGTCTCCGGACCGTCGTCGATGCGATCGACCCGATGAAGGACATCGATGGCATCCACCCGCTCAACGCGGGTCTCCTCCGGCTCGGCTACGAGGGCTTCGTGCCGGCCACCGCGCACGCGGGCCTCGAGATGATCCACCGATCGGGCGTGGACCTGAAGGGCGCCGATGCGGTCGTCATCGGTCGGTCACCGGTGGTCGGCATGCCGCTCGCGTTCATGCTCACCAAAGAGGACGCGACAGTCACCGTCTGCCACTCCCGCACGCGCGATCTCGCGGCCAAGGTGCGGCAGGCGGACATCGTCGTTGTCGCGGCGGGCAAACCCGGCCTCGTCACCGGTGCCATGCTGAAACCCGGCGCCGTCGTCATCGACGTCGGCATCAACGTCGTCGACGGCAGGATCGTCGGCGATGTGGACTTCGCCACGGCGGAACCCGTGGCCGGAGCCATCACCCCAGTCCCGGGCGGGGTCGGCCCGCTCACCAACGCGCTGCTGCTCAGCCACCTCATGCGGGCGGCGCAGCGCCAGCTGCACGCAAAGGAGCACTTCGAGGCATGACCATGTCCGATCTCGACATCGCCCGCTCGGTCACGCCCCGACCCATCGTCGACGTTGCCCGCGACCTCGGCCTCCACGACGACGAGATCGAGCCCTACGGCTCGACGAAGGCCAAGATCACGCTGGCAGCGATCGAGCGCCTCGAGCGGGAGCGGCCGCGCGGCAAGTACGTCCTCGTCACCGCCATCTCGCCGACACCGCTCGGCGAGGGCAAGTCGACGACGACGGTCGGGCTTGCGCAGGGCTTGAACAAGATCGGCCACAAGGCCGCGGTGTGCATCCGCCAGCCGAGCCTGGGGCCCGTGTTCGGGATCAAGGGCGGCGCCGCGGGCGGCGGCTACAGCCAGGTCATCCCGATGGCCGACTTCAACCTGCACCTCACCGGCGACGTGCATGCGATCGGCGCGGCGCACAACCTCGCCGCCGCGTTCATCGACAACCACATCCACCATGGCAACGCGCTCGGCATCGACCCGCTGAACGTGCTCTGGCCGCGCGTCCTCGACATCAGCGACCGCGCGCTGCGCAAGGTCGTCGTCGGGCTCGGCGGGCGCGAGAACGGCTACCCGCGCGAGACCGAGTTCGTGATCACCGTCGCCTCCGAGGTCATGGCGGTCCTGGCGCTGGCCAGCGACCTGCACGATCTGCGGGCGCGGCTCGGTCGGATGGTCCTGGCGACGACCCGCGACGGCAAGGCGATCACCGCGGAGGACCTCAAGGTCGCGGGGGCGATGGCCGCGCTGCTCACCGACGCCATCAAGCCAAACCTGCTCCAGACGCTCGAGGGCGGCCCCGCCTTCGTCCACTGTGGCCCCTTCGCGAACATCGCCCATGGCAACAACTCCGTGCTCGCCGACCGGATCGCGCTCGCGACGAATGACATCGTGTGCACCGAGGCGGGCTTCGGCGCCGAGATGGGCGCCGAGAAGTTCTTCGACATCAAGTGCCGCGCGTCCGGTCTTCGACCAGATGCTGCGGTCATGGTCGCCACGGTGCGGGCGCTGAAGATGCACGGCGGGGTCGGCAAGATCGTGGCCGGCAAGCCGCTCGACCCGGCGCTGCTCGCCGAGAACGTCGACGCGGTCACCGCGGGCGCCGCGAACCTCGCGAAGCAGATCGAGAACGTCCGGCTCTACAACGTGCCGGTGGTCGTCGCCATCAATGCGTTTCCGACGGACACGCCGGCCGAGGTCGAGGCGATCAAGGCGGTCTCGCTCGCGGCCGGCGCGCAGGCCGCGGTCGTCGCGAACCACTGGGCGGAGGGCGGCGAGGGCGCGACGGACCTCGCCACGGCGGTGTGGGCCGCCGCGGAGCAGGGCGCGCCGGACTTCAAGCTGCTGTATCCGGACGACATGCCGCTCGTGTCGAAGATCGAGACGATCGCTACGAAGGTCTACGGCGCGGACGGGATCGACCTGAGCCCGGCGGCCGCGAAGCAGCTTGCCCAGTACGAGGCCCTGGGGTTCGGCAAGCTGCCGATCTGCATGGCCAAGACGCAGTACTCGCTCAGCCACGACGGCGGGCTGAAGGGACGCCCCACGGGCTTCCGCGTGCCGATCCGGGAAGTTCGCCTCAGCGCGGGCGCCGGGTTCGTGACACCGCTCGCGGGCGAGATGCGGACGATGCCGGGGCTGCCGTCGCGACCGGGCGGCGAGAACATCGACCTCGACGACGACGGCGAGGTCGTCGGCCTCTTCTAGGACGTCGCCTGCACGAAGGCGAGCACGACGATCAGGCCGAGCACGATCCCGAGGGCCGCCGCACCCCACGCCGCCACGTTGATCGGGCCGAGCGCGTCGCCGCCGTGCGCGTGATCGTCGTGCCCGTGGTCCTCGCCGTGATCGGCGCTGGACCCGTGCGGGCCGACCATCGATTCGCCGGCATGTGGATCTGATCCATGGGTCTCGGTGCTGGCCATCGGGTCGGGTGGAACCTCCGGGCGGCATCGTACCGCGATACCGTGTGCCGACATGCGCCTGCTGCTCGTGCTCGGGGTCCTTGGCGGCGCGACCTGGATCGCCTACGCCTTCGTGCCGCCGGCGTGCGTCCCGGTCACCGGCGAATCCGAGGTCTTCTGCCTCCGGCTGTGGACGCCCGCCCTCTTCGCGATGACGTGCGGGTTTCTCGGGCTGCGGCGATGGGCGGCCGCGGTCGCGTGGCCCAACGTCGAACGGGGGTTCACGGTGCTCGCGGCCGGCGTCGCGATCATGGCCTTCGCCAACGCCGCGGAGTACTGGGTGTTCTTCGGATGGCCGCATGAAGGGCCTGACGCGTGGCTCCGCGGGACCCTGTGGATCTCGTTCCTGCTCGGGCTCCTCGCCGTGCCGATCGCGGCGACCGTCACGGGCGTCCTGCTGATCCGGGGTCGACGCCGTCCGGTCACGGTGCGGCTCCTCGGGTCGCTGATGGTCATCGTCGTGAGCTTCGCGCTGTACGTCGGGCTGCTGGCCGTGGGCGTGCTGGCGCTTGTGGCGTGCCTGTACGGCCTGGCGATGACGAGGACGCAGTGGGGCAGCCCGATCGAGTCCGCCGACGAGGGCACCGGGGGCGCCGTCGTGGAGGATGCCGGGGACGGAGCGGAGGAGCCCGCCGCGGCGGCCGGATGACGGCGCGCTCGTGAGCCGCGACGCCCAGCTCCTGTTCCTCGCCCGCGCGGTCCGGATGTCCGGCTACGGCGCGCTCGGCCTGATCCTCGTCCTGTACCTCGGCGCAGCCGGGCTCGATGCCGGGCAGATCGGGCTGCTGCTGACCCTGACGCTCGTCGGTGACACGCTGATCAGCCTGTACCTGACCACCCACGCGGACCGGATCGGGCGGCGCCGGACGCTGGCGATCGGGGCGCTCCTGATGGCCGGCGCCGGGCTGGTGTTCGCGGGCAGCACCGGCTTCGTCGTGCTGCTGCTCGCCGCGACGATCGGCGTCCTGAGCCCATCGGGCGCGGAGGTGGGCCCGTTCCTGCCGATCGAGCAGGCGTCGCTCACCGAGGTCACGCCGGCCGGTCGCCGGACGAGCATCTACGCCTGGTACAACCTCACCGGCTCCGTCGCGACGGCCGTCGGCGCGCTGATCGCGGGGTTGGTCGTGGGCGCGCTGCGCAGCGCGGGCTGGTCCGAGCTCGACGCGTATCGAGTGATCCTGGTCTCGTACTCGCTCCGGGCGCTCGTGCTCATTCCGATCGTCCGCGCGGTGTCGTCCGCGGTCGAGGTGCCGCCCGTCGATGCGACGATCGCGGGCCGGCTGGGGCTGCATCGATCGCGCGGGATCGTGGGCCGCCTGTCGGGGCTGTTCGCGCTCGACGCCTTCGGCGGCGGGCTGATCGTCCAGAGCCTGCTGGCGTTCTGGTTCCACGACCGCTTCGGCCTGGACGCGGCGACCCTCGGCGCGATCTTCTTCGGCGCGAACATCCTCGCCGCAGTCTCGGCGCTGGCCGCGGCGCGGATCGCAAACCGGATCGGGCTCATCAACACGATGGTGTTCACCCACCTGCCATCGAACGTGCTGCTCATGCTGGTCCCGCTCATGCCCACGGTCGAGCTCGCGATCCTCGTGCTGCTGCTGCGGTTCAGCATCAGCCAGATGGACGTCCCGACCCGCCAGAGCTACACGATGGCGGTCGTCGATCCGGACGAGCGGTCGGCGGCGGCGGGGGTCACCGGGATCGCCCGCACGACCGGCGCGGCGCTGTCACCGCTGATCGCGGCACCCCTCTTCGCCGTGCCGGGTCTCGCCGCCGTGCCGTTCTTCCTCGCCGGCGGCCTGAAGATCGTGTACGACGTGGTCCTGTGGCGGCTCTTCAGCCAGCGCCGCCCGCCGGAAGAATC
>DASSHR010000038.1:0-2100 GCA_035692745.1 Candidatus Limnocylindrales bacterium
ATTCGGGTTCCACGGCACGCCGATCCGGCTCGTCTTTCGCGAGCGGTCGGCGGCGGTCCGGGAGCCCCGGCGGCCGGTGAAGGCGCGCAATCGACGCCGTCCGGCGGGAGCCGCACCGAGCGGGGCCCGACCCGCAGCGAAGCCCGGCGCGGTGCCGAAGCCCGGCGCTGCGCCGAAGCCCGGAGCTGTGCCGAAGGCCGGTGGGGGCGCGAAGCCCGCGCCGTCGGGACGGCGGCCGACGCAGAAGCGAACGGGCCGATGAGCGCGGCGGCCGAGCCCATCCGGGTCGCGGTCGTCGGCGCCGGTGCCTGGGGCACCACGCTCGCCCTGCTCGTCGCGCAGCAGGAGCCCGTGCTGCTCCTCTCCCGATCGATCGACGCTGCCGAGGCGATGGAGCGCGAGCGCACGAACGCGCATCGCCTGCCCGGGGTCCAGCTCCCCGCGCGCGTGCACGTCACCACGGACCATGCCGCGCTCGCCACCGCGGCGGACCTCGTGATCCTCGCTGTCCCATCGGCGCACCTCCGCGACGCGGTCGCCGCCGTGGCGGCGCACGTGGCCCCCGGCGCGGACGTCCTCTCCGTCGTCAAGGGCATCGAGCCGGGCACGTTGCTGCGCATGACCGAGGTCATCGCCGATGCCGGCGGCATCGAGCCTGCCCGGATCGCCGCGCTGTCCGGCCCGAACCTCGCCGGCGAGATCGCCCGCGGCCTGCCGGCATCCGCCGTGGTCGCGTCCGGCGACCCTGCGCTCGGCGAGCGGATCGTCCAGCGACTCAGCCGTCGAGCATTCCGGCTGTACACGAACCCGGATGTGATCGGCGTGGAGCTGTGCGGCGCCTTGAAGAACATCGTGGCCATCGCGGCCGGCGCGGCGGACGGGCTGGGCTTCGGCGACAACGGGAAGGCCGGGCTCATGACCCGTGGCGTGGCGGAGATGACGCGACTGGGCCTCGCTGCGGGCGCCAACCCGTTGACCTTCGCGGGCCTCGCCGGGATCGGCGACGTGATCGCGACGTGCGGCTCGAAGCTCTCGCGCAATCACCAGCTCGGGGAGCGGCTCGCGGCGGGCGAGCGGTGGTCGGCGATCGAGGCGGAGCTCCCCGGCGTGGCCGAGGGCGCCTACACGGTCGACGCCGCGATCGCGCTTGCGGACCGGCTCGGTGTCGAGATGCCCATCGCACGCGAAGTCCACAACGCACTGTTCGAGGGCAAGAGCGTGCAGCGCTGCCTCATCGACCTGCTCGCGCGCGAATCGAAGGACGAGCTCGCCGACTTCCAGGCCTGGATCGACCGCCTCGAGCGCTGACGCTCAGTCGTTGCAGACCGTGTAGACGATCTGCTTGTTCGATGGCCCGTTGAAGGTCGTGGAATCGCCGACACCGTCGATCGCGGTGATCCAGTAGTCGATATCGCCCAGGCTCCAGCCGTCCTCGGTGACGATCTCGGTGTAGTACTCGCCTGGGCCCTCCTCACCCATCGCCTGCTGGATCGGGTCGTTGACGCCCTGCGGCTGGTAGTACAGGGTCATCGAAGCGATCCCGTCCGGGTCCTGCGCTTCGATGTAGAAGCCGACGGTCCAGTTGCCGATCGTGCACCCGACCTGGTAGATCGGATATTGCCCCGAGCCCGGTGGGTCTTCGACGATGTACCAGTAGCCCGGATACGGATTGAGCGTGAACGCGGTCAGCGTCGGGCCGGTGGGTGCGGTCGGCGTCGGCGCGGGCGTCGCGGTGGGCTTGGGCGTCTTCGTCGGCGCCGGGGTCGGGGTCGGCGTTGCGCCGGCGCTGGGGGCGACCGTGGCGGGCACGCCCGTCACGCTCGGGGCCACGCTCGGCACGAGGCTCGGGGCGAGGCTGGGGCCCACGCTGGGTAGGAGGCTCGGGCCGCTGGCCGGGGGCTCGAGCGTGGCCGGACCGGGCCCGGCCGTTGCGGCGGGCGTGCAGGCCGCGATCGGCAGCGAGTCCGGCGCGGCCTTCAGCTGCAGCGAGCTCGCCCGCGCCCAACCGGATTCCGCGCCCACCTGGCCGATGTAGATCTCGAGCCACTGGCCGTCCGCCGAGCGGGCGGTCACGAGCACGTTCTGGTCCGACTGCAGGTT
>DASSHR010000039.1:0-3973 GCA_035692745.1 Candidatus Limnocylindrales bacterium
CGCCGCGCCCGCGCGGCGACCAACCCGAGGATCGCGCGCGCGGCACGTGGCGCGACGAACCGGTGCGGCGCGCGGTGCTCCTCCACGTGCTCAAGGGTACGGGCGGCCGCGCTCCGGCCTCGCGCTGCTCGCGCCAGACGACCTCGGTACTGCTGCCATCAGTAGCGAGCGGCCTGGCGGCGGGCCCGGGGCGGTCGCAATGCTCCAGCGCCGACCTTCAGGCTCGGTTCACTGGTGCCGTCGATACTGCAGCGCTCAAAGGCGCACGTGATCGAGCCGGGTGGCTGCTAGCCGTCCGAGTACTGATCGCAGCAGTACAGCGCCAGCCAGGACGTGGCGAGGCCGCGCCGCTATACCCAAGCCCGTTGGTGGGAATTAGGGCCGAGCGCTAGAATGCCCGAGCACTGATGGACGACCTGTACCGCGACTACATCCTCGAGCACTACCGCCGACCCCACAACTTCGGCGTGCTCGACGGCGCCACCGTCTCGCAGGAGGGCGCGAACCCGCTCTGCGGCGACCGGATCACGCTCCAGCTGCGCGTTCGCGAGGGCGTGATCGACGGCGTCGGATTCACGGGCCGCGGGTGCGCGATCAGCCAGGCCTCGGCTTCGCTGCTCACCGACGAGATCAAGGGCAAGGGCGTCGACGCGGCGAACGCGATGGCGCCAGACGCGATCCTCGACCTGCTCGGCATCGAGATCAGCCCGGCGCGCATGAAGTGCGCCATGCTCTCGCTCGAGACGCTCCACGGCGCGCTCGAGCCGGGCGCGAAGCCCGAAGCGAAGCCCGAAGCGAAACCGGAAGCGAAACCGGAAGCGAATGCGGCTGCGCCCGCCGGGTCGAAGGCGGCCGAGGCATGAGCGGGCTGCGCATGACCGAGCGCTGGTGTAGGTGTCCGTCGCCGGCCTGACGCCGGCTGATGCGGTCCGCGCCCACAGGCGGATCGCTCGATGACCCCCACCCTGCACCTTCGCGAGGAGTCTTCTTCCACCATGGCCATCCAGCTGGGCGACGTCGCCCCCGACTTCACCGCTCCGTCCACCGAGGGCGACATCCACTTCCACGACTGGCTCGGCTCCGACTGGGCCGTGCTGTTCTCCCATCCCCGGGACTTCACCCCGGTCTGCACCACGGAGCTGGGCGCCGTCGCGCGCCTCAAGCCCGAGTTCGAGCGCCGCGGCGTCAAGGTTCTCGGCCTGAGCGTCGACGGCGTCTCCGATCACGAGGGCTGGTCGCGCGACATCGAGGCGACGCAGGGCGCCGCCCTGAACTTCCCGCTCGTCGCCGACCCGACCCGCGAGGTCGCGAACGCGTACGGGATGCTCCACCCGAACGCCGACACGACGGCGACCGTCCGATCGGTTTTCGTCATCGATGACCAGAAGAAGATCCGGCTCACGCTCACATATCCCGCGAGCACCGGCCGCAACTTCGACGAGATCCTGCGAGTCGTCGACTCGCTGAAGCTGACCTCGACACATCCCGTCTCGACGCCCGCTGATTGGCAGCGCGGCGACGACGTGATCATCGCCGGCTCGCTCGACGACGAGCAGGCGAAGGCGAAGTTCCCGGATGGCTGGCGGGCGGAGCGACCGTACCTCCGCTACGTGCCCGATCCGTCGACCCCGGTCACCGCCGCCGCGAAGGCCGGTTCGGACCAGGAGGCCGCCGCATGATCAGAGAGATCAGCGCGGACGAGGCGAACGCGCGCCGGGCAGCCGGCGCGACCCTCGTCGACGTCCGCGAGCAGGTCGAGTGGGACGCCGGGCACATCGCTGGCTCCACGTTCATCCCGCTCGGTGTCGTCCTCGACCAGATCGAATCCGCGGTCCCCGACAAGGACCGCGAGCTCGTCATCTACTGCCGGAGCGGCGCGCGCTCCGGTCGGGCGACGGCGGGGCTGATGCAGCTCGGCTACACGAACGTCGTGAACCTGGCGGGCGGCATCCTCGATTGGCAGGCGAGCGGCCTGCCGGTCGAAGCGCCGTCGACGCTCACCCCGGCCCAGCAGGCCCGGTACAGCCGGCACCTGCTGATCCCGGAGGTCGGCACGAACGGCCAGAAGGCACTGCTGGATTCGAAGGTGCTGCTGGTCGGCGCCGGCGGGCTCGGCAGCCCGGCGGCGCTGTACCTCGCGGCGGCCGGTGTCGGCACGATCGGCATCGTCGACTTCGATGTCGTCGAGGCGAGCAACCTCCAGCGCCAGGTCATCCACTCGACCGAGCGGCTCGGCGTCAAGAAGGTCGATTCGGCCCGCCAGACCATCGAAGCCCTCAACCCGG
The DNA here is from genome assembly GCA_035692745.1 of Candidatus Limnocylindrales bacterium. GTDB lineage: Bacteria > Chloroflexota > Limnocylindria > Limnocylindrales > CSP1-4 > UBA5189. Next base: position 2,286 of record DASSHR010000039.1, read on the forward strand.
ACGTCCGCGTCATCACGTACGACGAGATGCTGCTCGCCGACAACGTGGAGCGCCTGATCGCCGGGTACGACGTGATCCTCGACGGCACGGATACATTCGACACCCGCTACCTGCTGAACGACGCCGCCGTCTCGGCCGGCATTCCCGTGGCGCACGCCTCGGTGTTCCGCTTCGAGGGCCAGCTCTCGACGTTCGTGCCGTACGAAGGCCCGTGCTACCGCTGCCTCTACCCGACCCCGCCGCCGCCGGAGCTCGCACCCGGCTGCTCCGTTGCCGGCGTGCTCGGCGTGGTGCCCGGGATCATGGGCATGCTCCAGGCGAACGAGGTGCTCAAGCTCCTCCTCGGCATCGGCGAGCCGCTCGTCGGGCGGCTGCTGCTGTTCGATGCGCTTGATGCGTCGTTCTCAGAGCTGCGGCTCTCGCGGGATCCCGCCTGCCCGACCTGCTCGGATACGGCGCGTGCCGCTCGCGAGCGCGGCGAATGGGTGGCCCCGTCGCCGTTCGGTGCGGACCAGCCGTTCGCGCTGGGTGCCGCGATCGGCGGGGCGCCCGGCTACCTCGGTGGCCAGTCGGCCGGTCCGGCAGCCGGCCAGATCGGCGGTGCGCGATGAGCGTCGTGCGGCTTCCGTCGGTGCTACGGGCGCACGCCGATGGTGAGCGGGCGATCGAGGTCGACGGTTCGACCATCGGCGATGCCGTGCAGTCGCTCGTGGGGCGCCACCCGGCGCTCGCCGAGCAGCTGCTCACGCCCGACGGCGAGCTCCACCGCTTCGTGAACGTGTACCTGAACGGCCGCGATGTCCGGTACCTCGCCGGGCTCCAGACACCGGTCGAACCGCGCGACGAGATCCGGCTGCTGCCGGCGATCGCGGGCGGCGCGCCCAGCGCGGGAGGCTGACGTGGTCGCTCCGTCCGTTCCGGCGGCGGCGCGACCCGCGAGGTTCGACGGGCTCATCGAATCGATCGGTGGCACGCCGATCGTCGAGATCTCGCGCCTGTCGCCGAGCCCGGCCGTCCATCTGTTCGCCAAGCTCGAGGCTGCCAACCCGACCGGGTCCGTGAAGGACCGCGTGGCTCGCGCGCTCGTGGAAGACCTGGAGGCCAGCGGCCGGCTTCGGCCGGATTCGATCCTCCTCGAGGCGACGTCCGGCAATACCGGGATCGCGCTCGCGATGATCGGGCGCCGGAAGGGCTATCGCGTCGCGGTGGTCATGCCGGACAACGTGACGTCGGAGCGGCGGGCGCTGCTCGCGCTCCACGGCGCCGAGGTCATCGACTCACCCGGCTCGAAGGGCTCCAACGGGGCCATCGCGCTGGCGCGCTCGCTCGTGGAGCGGGATTCGCGCTTCGTGATGGCCGATCAGTACGCCAACCCGGCCAACCCGCGCGTGCACGAGGAGACGACCGGTCCGGAGATCCTCGACGCCGTGCCCGAGCTCGACGTGTTCGTGGCCGGGTTGGGTACCGGCGGGACGCTCACCGGGGTCGGACGGTTCCTGCGCCGCGCCAAGCCGGGCGTTCGCGTCGTGGCCGCTGAGCCGCTGCCTGGCGAGGCGGTCCAGGGCCTCCGCTCGCTCGACGACGGGTTCGTACCGGAGATCTTCGACCCGTCGGTGCTTGACGACCGATACGTGGTGTCCAACTTCGAGGCCGTCACGACGGCACGCGAGCTGCTCGAGAAGGAAGGG
>DASSHR010000040.1:0-2582 GCA_035692745.1 Candidatus Limnocylindrales bacterium
CGTAGAGGGCACGGTGGCGAAGCGGCTCGCGGGCACGGAGAACAAGCGCCTCGCCACGGGCGAGATCGAGCTGCAGGCCACCTCGGTGCGGATCCTGAACGAGGCAAAGACCCCACCGTTCTACGTGAACGACCCCGAGGCGGTGATCGACGAGTCCCTGCGGCTGAAATACCGCTATCTCGACATCCGGCGCGAGGCGATGGCCCGCCGCCTGCTCCTGCGCTCGAAGCTGGTGCACGCGATCCGGGAGGCCCACCACAAGGCCGGCTTCGTCGAGGTGGAGACGCCGAACCTGATCAAGGCGACGCCAGAGGGCGCGCGCGATTTCCTCGTGCCGTCGCGGCTCCAGCCGGGCAACGTGTACGCGCTGCCGCAGAGCCCGCAGCAGCTCAAGCAGCTGCTCATGGTCGCGGGCGTCGATCGCTACTTCCAGATCGCGCGCTGCTTCCGCGACGAGGACCTGCGCGGGGATCGGCAGCCGGAGTTCACCCAGCTCGACCTGGAGATGAGCTTCGTCGACGAGGACGCGGTGATGTCGTTCGTCGAGTCCATGATCATCGAGGTCTCGAAGGCCACCGTGCCGGATCGCCCGCTCCAGTCGGAGCCGTTCCCGCGCCTGACCTACGCCGAGGCCATGGACCGCTACGGCTCGGACAAGCCGGACCTGCGCTTCGGCATGGAGATCGCGAATCTCGCCTCCGTGCTGACCGGCCCGGACGGAGCGCCGAGCTCGGGCTTCCGCGTCTTCGACGAGACGCTGGCCGCCGGCGGCGTCGTGAAATCCATCTCGGCGCCCGGCCTCGCGGCCGCGACCCGCCGCGAGATCGACGAGCTCGTCGAGAGCGCGAAGACGTACGGCGCGGCGGGCCTCGCGCACCTCGCCGTCGAATCTGACGGCTCGGTGAAGGGCCCGATCGTGAAGGTCCTCGGCGACGATCGCGCGGTGGCGATCGTCACGGCCGCGGGCGCCAACCCCGGCGACCTCGTGCTGATCGTCGCGGACAAGCCGTCGGTCGCGGCCGACGTGCTCGGCAAGCTCCGGATGGAGCTCGGTGGCCGCCTTGGCCTGGCCGACGAGAACGTCCTCTCCTACGCGTGGGTCACGCGGTTCCCGATGTACGAGTGGGATGCGGACAACGAGCGCTGGCACGCGACCCACAACCCGTTCTCCGGCGTGCTGCCCGAGGACGAAGCGCTGCTCGTCACCGCGGATGGTGATCCGTACCGACCTTCGCCGCGGGATCCGGCGGGCAAGGCACGGGCGATGCAGTACGACATCGTGCTGAACGGCTGGGAGCTCGGCGGTGGGTCCGTGCGCATCTGGCGCCGCGACCTGCTGGAGAAGAGCTTCGCGCTGCAGGGCCACTCGGCCGAGGCGATGCGCGAGAAGTTCGGGGCGATGCTCGAGGCGTTCGACTACGGGGCACCGCCCCACGGCGGCATCGCGCTCGGCATCGACCGCTGGGCCGCGCTGTTCTCGAAGCAGACGAACATCCGTGAGGTCATGGCCTTCCCGAAGACCCAGTCGGGCGGCGATCTCATGCTCGAGGCGCCGTCGGCGCCGGAGCCGGAGCAATGGGACGAGCTGGGCCTGCGCTTCGTCGGCGTGAAGCGCGGGTCGGGAGCGGCGGGAGCGCCGCAGACCTGAGCGACGCCATGCTCTCGGTGAGCTGGCTGGAGCCGATCGCACGCCGACCTCGACTCGCGGCCCTGATCGGCGCGATGTGCATCGCCTTCTCGGGGATCTTCTACCGCTTCGCCGAGGTCAGCCCATCGACGGCGACCGTCTTCCGCTGCCTGTACGGCCCGCCGATCCTCGCCCTCGTCGGCTGGTACGAGCACCGCCGCTTCGGGCCGCTCCCGTCGCGGGCTGTCTGGCTCGCGGTGCTTGCCGGCGTGTTCTTCGCGGGCGACCTGCTGTCGTGGCATCACGCCGTGGACGCCGTCGGCGCGGGCCTCGCCACGGTGCTGGGCAACCTGCAGGTGCTCGTCGTCGGGCTCGCGGCATGGGTCCTGTTCAAGGAGCGGGTGCCGCGGCCGGCGCTGATCGCCCTGCCCATCGTGCTCGCGGGCGTCGTGCTGATCTCGGGCGTGATCGGTGCCGGTGCATACGGCGCAAACCCGACCCTCGGCGTGTCGCTCGGGATCTTCACCGCCTTCTGCTACGCGGGCTACCTGCTGGTCATCCGGCGCGGCTCGAACGACCTGCGGCGGCCGGCTGGACCGGTCGCCATCGCAACGGCCTCGACCGCTGTATGTTCGATCGTCGTGGGCATCCTCCTCGGCGAGCTCGATCCCGTCCCGTCGTTTCCGAGCCACTTCTGGCTCATCCTCGTGGGCGTGACGTCGCAGTCGATCGGCTACCTCGTGATCTCGATCTCGCTGCCGCGCCTTCCGGCGGCCCTGACGTCGATCATCCTGCTCGCCCAGCCCGTCGCGACCGTCGTGCTCGCGCGCGTGATCCCGTCGCTCGACGAGACGCCGTCGCTCGCCCAGCTGACCGGGGTGGCGCTGGTCGTCGGTGGCATCGCGATCGCGACCGTGCCCGTGGGCCGCCTGCGCGACCGCATGCGTGCCGCGAC
>DASSHR010000041.1:0-1967 GCA_035692745.1 Candidatus Limnocylindrales bacterium
GCGCTCGAGGGGGCGATGAACGCCTGGATCGCCACGTAGTTGCGGGCCTCGAGCGCGGTGAGGGTCGGCCGCAGGAGGTCCGCCAGGGACTCGACGTCGTGGGCGCGGATGAGGATCGCGCCGTCAGCGCCCCCGGCACCCCCGGCGGACGTGGCGGCCTCGGCGCCGTCGCCGCCGGCACGATCCGCGCCGGCGAGGACCTTGCGGGTCAGCTCCTTCGCCTCCTCGACATTCGGCTGGTCGAACGGGTTGATCTCGAGCACCGCGCCGGCGATCGCCGTCGCGAGCTCCCAGCCCACCATCTCGGCCGCGACGTCGATGGGGTCGTCGAGCTCGATGCGGATGACCGGCTGGCCGGCGCGGACCAGGGCGTCGGCAGCTGCCGCGACCGTGTCCGGGCTCGACCCGGCGACGGAGATCGCCGCGAACACGCGGTCGCTCCCGTACTCGCCCGCCGGCCGAGGCGGCTCAAGGTCGATCGGCACGATCCCGGTCCCGTGCTTGCCGGTGGATTCCGCGATCAGCTGCTCCAGCCACGCGCCGAAGCTTTCGATCGCCGGGTCCATGAGGAACGTCAGCTTGTCGCGACCGTTGCGCGCCAGTCCACCGAGCACGAGGCCGAGCTGGACGGGACCGTTGTGGGCCACGTCGGGCTCCCGGGATTCCGCGAGCTCGGTGTTCGCGGCGGCGAGCAGCGAATCGAGGTCCAGCCCGATGATGGCCGCCGGGACGAGGCCCACGTAGCTGATCGCGGAGTAGCGGCCGCCGATGTCCGGCGGGTTGAGGAACTCCTCGCGCAGGTCATCGTGGTGGGGGATGGCCTCGAGACTCTTCCCGGGATCCGTGATGACGGCGAAGAACTCGCCGGGCTTCTGGTCCGCCTTGCGCTCCTCGAGCGCGGCCTCGACACGCGCCCAGGCCGCGGCCTGGAACGCGAGCGGCTCGGTGGTCGTGCCGGACTTGCTGGCGACGATCCACAACGTCTCGAGCGGATCGAGGTCGTCCATCACCGCGGCGACGGCGGCGGGATCGGTGGAGTCGAGGATGCGCAGCGCCGGGTAGCCATCGGTCGAGCCGAACGTGCGGCGCAGGACGTCCGGCGCGAGGCTCGAGCCGCCCATGCCCATCACGACCGCGGTATCGAACCCGGCATCGCGGACGGCGTCGCCGAAGCCCTCGAGGGCCGCGATCTGGAGCGTGAAATGCGCCGGCGAGCGCAGCCAGCCGAGCCGGTCCGTGATGTCGGCCGCGACGTCGGGATCGGCCGTCCACAGGGAGGTGTCACCGGCGAAGAGCCGCTCCGCCCAGCCCTCGCTGGTGGCTCGCTCGACGAGCGCATCGACGATCGCCTGCTCCGCGGCCGGGAGCGAGAACACGATCCGGGAACCCATGCTCGAAGTCTACGCGGGGAGCCTGCCGCGAGCCTCCGCGGCGACGCTCAGATCGTTTCGCCTGCCTCGATCGCAAGGACCTTGTCGAGCCGGCGGCGGTGGCGAGGCTCGCCGGTGAACGCGGCCGCCAGGAACGCGAGGGAGCACTCGAGCGCCGGCTCCGAGCCGATAACGCGCGCGCCGAGCGTCAGCACGTTCATGTCGTCGTGCTCGACGCCCTGGTGGGCGGAGTACGTGTCATGGCAGACCGCGGCGCGCACGCCACGAACCTTCGTGGCGGCGATGCTCGCCCCGACCCCGGAGCCGCAGATGAGGATCCCGCGCTCCACCTGGCCGTCGCGGACGGCGTACGCGAGCCGCGCGGAGAAGTCCGGGTAGTCGTCGTTCGGGTCGGAGCCGTCGCCGCCGAGGTCGACGAGCTCGTCGTCCGGCCGGGCAGCGCCGACGCGTCGGATGAGCTCGGCCTTGAGCGCCGCGCCCGCGTGATCCGCTGCGAACCCGACCTTCACGCCACCCTCCGGCTCGACGTCAGGAATGCCCTGGGTCGCTGGACCCGGAGCGGGCGACGCCGGAATC
>DASSHR010000042.1:0-17265 GCA_035692745.1 Candidatus Limnocylindrales bacterium
CAGGTCCGTCTTGTAGAGGCCCAGCTCGTCCCAGCGGCGCTGCCAGCGCGGCTCCGTCTCGAGGTGGTCGTACCGCTCGACCCGGTCGGGCCGGTCCGCTCGCTCGGTACGGGCTGGCTTCGTGGCGTCGGAGGTCACGGAAGGGTCTCCTGTCGGTGTTCGTCGCAAGTGTGAAGGTCCGTCGGCCGGTCCGCCTCGCCAGGGGCTTCGCGGCCAATCAAAAACCCCTCGTCGATCGACAAGGGGTCGGTACGGGCAGCCAGCGCACGGTGGTGCGCCCGGCTACCCGGTGGTAAGCGCGAGATTCGAGTTCGAGATTCGCACCCGGTTCATGGTCCGCGCATCCTATGGGCTCGTGACCGATCCGACAAGCAGCAGATCGTTCCGGCGCGCGCCTGCCGCGGTGCTCGTCTTCGTGCTCGCCGCCTGCCAGCCGTCGGCGACGGTCGCCCCGACGCCGGCACCGACGTCTGCAGCCCACGCGACACCCACGACCCAGCCAACGGCCACGCCGGCGCCGTCGCCTATCGTGGTGGCGCCGGTCGCGGTCGACATGTCCGGTGACGTGCCGGCGACGACTGCATGCGGCGTGCCTGCCGGGCGAACACTGAAGCTGACGGAGCTCGCCGGCCCCGTGGCGTACGGCTACGAGGCAGCCCTCACGCCGTACTCCGAAGCCGACTCCGATCGCGGCAACCCGCAGGTCGTGCCGTACGACCTCGCGATCTGCGAGCTGGCGACGGGCGCTTTCACGCGCGTGCACGATGCAGGGCTCCGAGGGCACGTCGCTGCCCAGGATGCGGGTCGCTTGCTCTTCGAGACGGGGAATCCAAGGTTTGCGCCGAGCGCTGATTCCTCGAGCTACGACCTCGCCACCGGCACCATCCAACGACTCGACGCGTTCGTCCAGAACGACATCTTCGCGATCGATCTGGATGGCGACCTCGTGCTCGGGGAGGACCGGAACCCGACGACGGACGAGTTCTCGGACCCGTCGGTGCCGGCGGTGCTCGATCTGCGGACCGGCCAGGTGCGAACCTTGACGCCCGCCGAGCTCGGGCTTCCCGATGCGCGCTGGTTCCGCCCGAAAGCGATCAGCGATGGGGTCCTCGTCGGCCTCGCCGAGTTCCCGCCGGATGACGATCGGACCTTTTGGGCGTTCGACCTTGGGACGGGGCATCCGATCCAGATGCCACCCGAGCTCCGCGATGCCGGCGGGACCGTCACCGCGTTCGACGGCCAGGTCCTGGTCGGCGCGCTGGCCGACCGACGGGACGACGGAGGACCGCAGCCCTTCGCCTGGCGCATCGGCGACGCCCACGCGACGCTCCTCCCGGTCGGGAAGCACCACCGAGGCGGCATGGCGATCGGCATCGACGGCGACCTCGTCGCCGGCAACATCTACGGCCCGGACGACTACAACGGCGAGTTCCTGTTCCACGTCGGGATGCGCGGGGTGGTCTGGGACCTTCGCACCGGCAAGATGCTCGATCTCGGCACGGGCCCTGCCGCAATGTCGGGCACGATGGCCACGGAGGCCAATCTCGCGCCGCAGTCCATGGCCGCGGCGATCGAGGGACACCGCGTCCTCGGGTTCCTCGGCGCGGGTTGCGATGGCGACCCGTGGTGCGCATCGATGAGCTTCGGCGGGACGCCCATCGTGTGGGACATCAGCGCGTGGATCGCAGCGCTCGGCGGGTGATCGTTCGGCCCCTCGGGCTTGGAGGCGCCGGCAGCACCGTCAGGGGGTTGGTGGAGCTAAGGGGATTCGAACCCCTGACCTTCTGAATGCCATTCAGACGCTCTCCCAGCTGAGCTATAGCCCCACGGCCTGCGCATTCTAGCCGGTCGCGTTCCGAGGGCCGCGCCCGAGCGCCGCGCCGGAGCGCTGGTACTTCCGATCCACCGGATCGTCGGCGGCGGCGCTGTATGCTCACCGCTGGTCGCCGGGAATCGACCACGCATCCAGGCGGGGGACAGGGAAGTCGAATGTCGCTGCTCGAACGGCAGCTGAAAGCACAGGCAGCCGAGCGCGAGCGCGCGGAACCAACACCGCCGCCGCAGCCCGACGACGCCCCGGCGGGCACCTACGTGCCCGCGCTCATCCCCGCTGCGGACGGTGACAGCAAGGCGCCCGTCGCCCGCAACGCGGCGCGCGAGGAGATGCTCCACGACATCCGCGTGCGGATGCAGGGCGAGGTCATCAACGCCTTCGACACGCTCCTCGACGGCACCAACACGGACACGAAGACCAAGATCGAAGGCATCGTCGACCGGGTCATCGAGGGCAACCGCTTCGCGGTCACCCGCGACGAGCGCCTCCGCCTCGTCGACGACATGCTCCACGAGGTCACGGGCTTCGGGCCGCTCGAGCCGCTGCTCAACGATCCGACGATCACCGAGGTCATGGTCAACGGCCCCGAGCACATCTACATCGAGCGTGCGGGCAAGATCTCGCGCGTCGACTCGTTCTTCCTGAACGAGGAGCACGTCCTCAGGATCATCGACCGGATCATCACCCCGCTCGGTCGCCGGATCGACGAGACGAGCCCGCGGGTCGACGCCCGCCTGCCCGACGGCTCGCGCGTGAACTGCATCATCGCGCCCCTGTCGCTGATCGGGCCGGTCATCACCGTCCGCAAGTTCTCGAAGACCCCGTACACCGTCCAGAACCTCATCAACTTCGGCACCTCGACGCCGGAGATGTTCCAGTTCCTCCAGTCGTGCATCGAGGCGCGGCTCAACGTCTTTGTGTCGGGCGGCACGGGCTCCGGCAAGACGACCTTCCTGAACGTGCTGTCGTCGTTCATCCCGAATGACGAGCGCATCGTGACCATCGAGGACGCCGCGGAGCTCCAGCTGCGCCAGGAGCACGTCATCACGCTCGAGGCCCGGCCCGCGAACATCGAGGGCGAGGGCGAGATCACCATCCGCGACCTGCTCAAGAACGCCATGCACATGCGCCCCGATCGGATCATCGTCGGTGAGTGCCGCTCGGGCGAGGCGCTTGACATGCTTCAGGCGATGACGACCGGCCAGGATGGCTCCCTGTCGACCGGACACGCGAACACGCCGGCCGACATGCTTCGACGCCTCGAGACGATGGTCCTCATGACCGGCTACGACCTGCCCCTGCGGGCGATCCGCGAGCAGATCGCGTCCGCGGTCGACGTCCTCGTGCACACCGCGCGCCTCAAGGACGGCTCGCGCAAGGTCACGAACATCACCGAGGTCTACGGCATCGAGGACGACGAGATCCTCACCCAGGACATCTTCACGTTCGTCCAGACCGGGGTGAACGAGCAGGGCAAGATCGTGGGCGAGCCCAAGCCGACCGGCATCCGGCCGACGTTCATGGGCCAGTTCGCCCGGGCCGGCATCCAGCTCCCGCCCGGCGAGTTCGGCATCCCGCCCGAGGATCCGGCGAAGCCGACGCGCGTCCAGAAGGGCCGGTTCGGTCTCCAGGACGCGTCCGAGACGACCGACGCCTCGGTGACGGCGCTCGGCGCGGGCCGCCCCGTCGTCGCCGGCGGCATGGTGTACATCTCCTCGATCGGGCCGATCGATCCGGCAACGGAGCGCGTCGTCCGCGGCGGCATCCGCGAGCATGCGCGGCAGGTCCTGGCAAACCTCAAGACGCGCCTCGAGGAATCGGGCTCGTCGATCGAGAACGTCGTGTGGGCCAACTGGTCGCTCAGGGAACCGAGCGACTTCGAGATCTTCAACGAGGAGTGGGTGAAGGTCTTTCCGGCGAACGGGCCGATCGGGCAGTCGACGATGATGGCGCCGCTCCAGCGCCGGGCCGGCTTCCGCGTCGTCATCGGGGTGATCGCCCGGCAGTGACCCTCGCCGATGCGGGGCTGGCCACGATCCGGCTCGACGGCCGGTTGATCGAGTATCGCGTCCGAACGAACGCCCGGTCGCGCGGCATCCGCGTCACCATCGATCCCCGCAAGGGCCTCGTCGTCTCCGTGCCCCCGGCGTCGCGCCGTGGCTGGGCGCGTCCGGATCCGCGCGTCGAAGGGTTCCTGCAGGAGCGTCGGGCGTGGGTCCTGCGCCATCTCGACGGCCTCGCGCGAGATCGCGAGCGCGTGCGGGCACTCGGCGGGACGCGGGATGGCAGCCTGGTGCTGTATCGCGGCGAGCCGCACCGATTGCGCATCGTCGAGGGCGCCGTGCGCGGCCGCCGATCGACCGTGGAGCGGTCAGGTGGGGATGCGGAGGACGAGCTCGTCGTGGGGCTCGCGTCGGGCGACCGGCGCCCACTGGAGCGGATCCTCGGCGACTGGTTCCGGGAGCGCGCCACGGATGCCATCGACGCTGCGATCGCACTGCACGCGCCGTCGCTCGGCGTCCGGCCCGCGAAGGTGGACATCCGCGATCCGAGGAGCCGGTGGGGCAGCGCGTCGCGCACGGGCCGGCTCATGTTCTCGTGGCGGCTCGTGCTCGCACCGCCGGCCGCGCTCGAGACGGTCGTGGTGCACGAGCTCGCCCACCTGCGCGTGTTCGGCCATGGGGCCGGATTCTGGAAGCTGGTTGCCGGCCGCCGTCCCGCCCACGCCGCGGACCGCACGTGGCTTCGACGCAACTCGCATGCCCTGCACGGGATGCTCGCGCGGGAGGAGGCCCGCCCGCTCGAGTCCCGCCCGGAATAGGAACGAGGGCCCGGTTGCCCGGACCCTCGCTCGGTGTGCGGAGGAAGCGGCCCCGTGGCCGCGCGGATCAGCGGCCGCGGTTGCGGGCGCCGACCGGGCGGGTCGGGGTGACGAGGATCAGGCTGGCCAGCAGCATGCCCATCGCGAGGACGAGCATGAGCGAGCGGTTGCCGCTTACGGCGCCGACGGCGTCGCTGACGGTGTCGGTCGGAGCCTCGGTGAGGCCGGCCGCGTCCTGGCTCGGGTTCGGCGTGTCCCCGACGGTGTCGGTCGGAGCCGGCGAGCCGGGATCCACGGACGGCGCCGGCGAACCCGGGTCGACGGTCGGAACGGCGGTCGGGACCGCAGTCGGAACGGCGGTCGGTTCGGCGGTCGGAACGGCGGTCGGTTCGGCGGTCGGGACCGCAGTCGGTTCGGCGGTGGGAGCGGTTGACGGCGGTGCGGTGCTGCCGTCGTCGTCGACCGTGACGCTGGCCTCGCCCTGGGCGTCGTGCGACGTGTTGTTGCAGCCACTCACGTCATGGCAGGCGATGACGGTGGCCGAGTTCTCCGTGCCCGGCGTGACGTTCACGCTGCACGAATAGGACCAGGTCTCGCCGTTCTCGAGCTTGGTGTCGCCATCGCCCGAGGTCTCGACCGCCGCGCCGATCGTGCAGCCGGCGAGCGGATCCGTGACGGTGACCGCCTGCAGGAAGCCCGCGCCGTTGTTGGTCACCCAGACGGTGAACGCGACGACCGCGCCACCCTCGCCGACCGCCGCGGGGCTGGCCGTCTTGGAGACGCTGATCGAGTAGGCCGGCGGTGCGGCGATCGTCGCCGACGCGGCCAGGAGGAGCAGTCCACCTGCCCCCAGGAGTGCCCCCAGCTTGGTGCGCATGTGCGTTGGTTCCCCTTCCCTCGGCCCGGACTCGGGCCACTTCCCTCGGCCCGAATGGGCCAGCAAGATGAGTGCGGCCTGTGCCTGGGCTTGCACCCATGGCTCAAGGTCTGGGAACCGTAGTGCCGGGCTGCACCGGTGTCGTGCACCCGAAGGTCACGGTCGTCCTGGGTACTCTGGCAGGGGTCGGGACCGCACCGCACCACACCAGACCCCACCGGACCGCCGATCGTCAGGTGGGCGGTTGTCCATGGCGGACGAGTACGGGAGGGCGGTGCGCGTCGGCACGCGGCAGCACGACGGGCGCTAAGGCGCGTGTCGCGGCACAGGAATGCTGGTGGGCCGGGGCAGAATCGAACTGCCACAGTCGAAGACGAGGGTTTTACAGACCCTTGGGCTCACCACCTGCCCAACCGACCCACGGTGGTGGAGATGAGGGGACTCGAACCCCTGACCCCCGCGATGCGAACGCGGTGCTCTCCCAGCTGAGCTACATCCCCACGGGCCGCGGAGTCTACCACGAGGTCCCGTTCGTTCAGGCTCGAGCGGCGATGGTGCAACGGCCCGTTTGAGCTCGACGATGCTCGCCGGCTCGCCGATGCTCCTGGGCTCCTCGGTGCGCCTCGGTGCTCGTCGGTGCGTTGAACGGCTCCGATCCTGCGGGACGCTCCCCGGGGTAGCGTTCCGTCGCGCCTGCGACGCTCAAGGCGGTGAATTGGTCCGATCTGTGCACGGGATGGCACGCTGCGACGTCATTCCGCAGGGATTGTGCGGCTGCCGGGGCGGAGTGCTACCGGGGGTGTCATCCCGCAGGAAGGGACTCGCGGCTCGGGATCGAAACGCCGCTGCGTCTTGATTCATTCGAACGGATGTTCGATACTGGCGCCATGGCAACCCCATCCACCGAGCTCACCGCAGCGCTCGCGACCCTCCGCTCCCGATGGGGCGCGGCGGCGCCGAGCTATGCCGGCGAGGTCATCGGGGCGCTCGCCACCGTGCCGCTCGAGGCGCCCGCGCCAACACCGGCACCCGCGGATCCGGCCCGGATCTTCTCCACCGGCTTCTCGGAGCTCGACGCGATCCTCGGCCCCGGCGGCGTGCCGCGAGGCATGGGCGTGTCGATGCGCGGCGATGCCTCGAGCGGGCGGACCACGCTCGCGCTGCGGCTCGCAGCGGAGGCGCAGGCCGCGGGCGGGATCGTCGCCTGGCTGGACCTCGCGGCGGCGCTCGATCCGGTGGAGGCGGTCGCGCGGGGCATCGACCCGGCGTGGCTCGTCGTCGTGACCCCGGCCGACCCGGACGAGGGGCTGGCGATCGCCGGCTCGCTGCTCTCGGGCCGGGCCGTGGACCTGCTCGTGATCGACCTGCCGAACCGATCGCCGCGGCCGAGGGCCGGAGCCGCCACGGGAGCGCGAGGCGGGCCCGCTGCCCGAGGCGGCAAGGCCCCGACGTTCGCCGATCGACTCGGCCGGCTGGCGGCACTCGCTCGGCGAGCCGGCATCACCCTGCTCGTGCTCGAGCCGGCGCGGCTGCCGGATGGCCTCGCGGCCGCCGTCGGCGAGGCGACCGGCATCCGGCTGGAGCTCAGCCGTCGATCGTGGATCCGGCTCGGCCGCGACGTCGTCGGCCAGAAGACCGAGGTGGTGGTGGCGCGCAATCGCGCCGGTCCGCCAGGCAGGCGGGCGACCCTCCGGATCCTGTACGCGGACGGAGGCCCTCGCGACGCCTGCCTCCGACAGGAGCCGTTGCTGAACCGGTGGCCGGTTCAGCTGGCCGGAGCGCAAGGCGAAGCCAAGCCGGGGGAGCGAGCGGACTGGGGACCGTCCGTGAGCGAGCCCGGCGCAGGTTTCAACGCAGCGAAACGGCCAGATCAACCGGCCACCTTTGCCCCCGCAATCTCAGTGCCCGAGAAGCGGAACCATGCGACTCCTCCATCTCCATCGCCCACATCTCCTCCTCGACCTCGCGAGGCGGCGCCTGTCCTCCGGCTCGTGGCCGGAGGGGCCGGTCGTCCTCGGCGGGAAGCCCTGGACGAACGGGACCGTGCTCGACGCGGACCCAGCCGCCCGGGCGCTCGGCGTCCGGCGTGGGATGCCGCTCGGGTCGGCGCACCGGCTCGCGCCGGAAGCGACCTTCCTCGACGCTCAGCCGGAGGCTGACCGGGCCGAGCTCGAGGCAGCCTTCGAGCAGCTCGCCGCGTTCAGCCCGGCCATCGCGGGCACGGCCGAGCCGACCGACGTTGCGTTCGGGCTGCTCGAGGCCCAGATCGATGGCCTGGATGGCCTGTGGGGGCCCGAGCCGGTGCTCGCCGAACGAATCGGGACGGCGCTCGAGGCACCGCTCGCCGGCCGGCCCCGCGCCGGGATTGCCGGCACGCGCTTCGCGGCCACCGTGGCGGCCCTCGCCGCGCAACCCGGTGAGCTCGTGTCGGTGCCGCCGAAGATGGAGGCGCCGTTCCTCGCGCCCCTGCCGGTCTCGCTCCTGACCCACGACGCGGAGATCCGTGCCCGGCTCCGCCGGTTCGGCCTCCGCCGGATCGGCCAGGTGGCGGAGCTCGCCGGGTCGGCGCTCGTGGCTCGGTTCGGCGAGGAGGGCGCGCGGATCGGGATGCGCGCCCGCGGCGAAGAGGTCGACCCGTTCCGTCCGCGCAAGGCGCCGGAGCGGCTGCTCCTCGGGCTGCCGATCGAGCCCGCGGTTGCCGAGCTCGAGGCGATCCGCTTCGTCCTGCGCCGGCTCGCGGTCGCCCTCGGCACGAGCCTGGCGGCGCGCGGCCTCGCCGCGGAGCAGGGCCGCCTGCGCCTCGTGCTGGATCTCGCGTTCGCGAAGGCGGGCACGCCGCCGGAGCTCGAGGTGGCGACGCGCTTCCCCGAGCCGACCGCGGATCCCGAGGCGATCGAACGCCTGCTGCTCGCCAAGCTCGAGCGGACCCCGCCGCCCGCACCGGTCGAGCGGCTGGAGCTGGAGCTCTCGGGCGCGAGCGCCGCCGCCGGGCAGCAGCTGCCGTTGTTCGTGCCCCAGGCGCTGCACGGCTCGCGGCTCGCGTGGCAGCTCGCCCGCCTCGCCGTGACCTACGGCGAGGATCGGATCCGGCGCATCGAGCTCATCGACACCGAAGCGCCACTGCCCGAGCGGCGCTGGACCTGGCGCGGGGTCTCGGCGCCATGAGCTGCGCGCCGGCACGTCCGGAGTTGCGGCCGTGACCCGCCTCCTGCGCGGCCACCCGGAGATCGCCGTCGAGATCGACGACGGCCACGTCGTGGCCATTGCCTGGTCGGATCGGCGAGAGCCGGTCGAGGTCTGCAATCGCTGGCGCGTCGAGGAATCGTGGTGGCGCGAGCCGATCGCGCGCGACTACTTCAAGGTCGTCGGCGAGCGCTGGCTCGCGCTCATCTACTTCGACCGCGTCGCCAACTCGTGGCACCTGGAGCGCCTGTACGACTAGCGGAAGGGGCAGGCGGCTCCGTACAGGACCGTGACGATGCTTTCGCTGCCCCGCGGCAGGATCGTGGTCAGCGCCTGGCAGCCGCCGGCGGAGGTCGACGCGATCGTGTACGACCCATCCTCGAGCGGACCATCGGCGTTCACGGCCCAGCCGTCCTCGATGAGCGCATCGCGATAGAAGCCTGCCAGCGCGACTGCGGTGACATCGGCGGCGGGCACGCTCCACGCGCCGCTCACCGGCCCGTGATCCGGGTCGGCGATCGCGGCATCGATCGGGACGGGGAACCAATCGGGAACGTCGTTCCAGATCGTGCCCCACGACGTCTGCGCCTGGCCGGGTGACGTCGGGATGACCTCGATCGTGGGTTCCGGCGTGGTGACCGGCGCCGCGGTCGGGCCTGCCGTCGGCGCGGCGGTTGCGCCCGGCGGAAGCGTGGTGATCGGCGTCGCGGGCGACGAGCACGCGATCGGCACGAGGGCGAGGAGCAGCAGGGCCATGACCGGCGTGTGCCGGGCCCCCCGAGGGTTCGTCACGAGACGGATGGTAGGCGGCTCCTTCGGACCGGACAGGAAAGGACCCCGTCGCCCCCAGTAGCGACGGGGTCCTTCCGCGAGATCGATCGCCCGCTCACCAGGCGCTCGATCGGTCGATGGCTGGCTGAGGCCGGCCTTCGGCTTCGTGGTTACCGACTGCTCGCCGCGATGGCTGCCGGGAGAACGACGAGGATCAGGAGACCCGCGAGGAGGAGAGCCGCGGACGTCCTCGCCAAGACGGCAACCGTGCTGCGAGTGTTGATTTCCACGGCCCTCTGACGAGGCACTCCAGCGCCGTGTTGCGCTTGCCACGATAGAACGTTTGTTCTACTGTGGCGTGCCCCCTCGGTCGCGGAAACGCAAGTCAGGGCGAGCCATGTCACGAACGTACGCCGAGCTCCACAGTCACTCCAACTTCTCGTTCCTGCACGGGGCCTCGCCGGTCGAGGACATGACGGAGCGCGCTGCCGCCCTGGGGCTCTCGGGCCTCGCCATCACGGATCACGACGGGCTGTACGGCGTGGTGCGCTTTGCCACGGCAGCGGAGGCGGCCGGCGTCCGCCCGATCATCGGGATCGAGATCGAGCTCCAGGACGCGGCCGCTCCGGATCCCTCGGGCGTCGTCCTGCCGGCGCGACGACCGATGCGCCGGACGGCACGGAAGCGAGATTCGGCACGGCCCCAGGGGCTCGGTGACCCGGGCTCGCTCGTCGCGTTCGAAGGGCTGCCGGCCCGCCCGCGTGCGGATCGGCCGCGCCTGCCGGGCCACCGAGCGATCGTCAAGGAGGACCTGCGCGGCATCGGCGAGCGGCAGCGCGGGCCGCATCTCGTCCTGCTCGCCCGGGACGCCACCGGCTACCGGAGCCTGTGCCGGCTCGTCTCCCGCGCGAACCTCGACGGGACCAAGCGCGTCCCACGCTTCACGCACGAGCTCCTCGCAAGGCACACCGACGGGCTGCTCGCGCTGTCGGGCGGGCGACAGGGCGAGGTTGCCCGGCGGCTCCTCGTCGGCGATCGTGCGGGAGCGAGGGCCGCAGCGGAGCGTCATGCGGCCGTGTTCGGGCGGGGTGGGGGCAATGGCGGCCGCGGCGACTCGCCCGCGACGGCCGGCTTCTTCATCGAGCTCTCGCATCACCTCGAGCCGGACGACGACTGGCTCGTCGCCGAGCAGGCCGCGCTCGCCGAGGAGCTCGGCCTCCCGGTGGTCGTGACGAACGACGTCCACTACGCCCGGCCGGAGGATCGCGAGCTCCACGACGTCCTGACCTCGATCTTCCACGGCCGGACGCTCGACACGCTCGGGCCGCTCCGGCGCCCGGATTCGGAGTCGTGCCTGAAGTCAGGAGACGAGCTGGCAGGGCTGCCACCTGGTTCCGCGGCGGAATCGGACGCCCGGACGGCGCGGGCGTGGGCCGAAGGCCTCGCGACCTCGGTCGAGATCGCGGCGTCGTGCACGGTCGACCTCGGGTTCGAGCAGTACCGCTTCCCGGGCTTCCCGGTCCCCGGCGGTGAGACGCCGTTCTCCTACCTCTCGTCGCTGTGCTGGGAAGGCGCCCGGCGGCGCTACCACCCGCTGACCGCGGAGGTCATGCAGCGCCTCGCCCACGAGCTCGGCGTCATCGAGCGGGCGGGTCTCGCCGAGTTCTTCCTCATCTGCTGGGACCTCATGCGGTTCGCTCGCGAGCAGGGGATCCCGGCCCAGGGCCGGGGCAGCGCGACGAGCTCGATCGTGTCGTACACGCTCGGCATCAGCCGGGTCGAGCCGATCCAGCACAACCTCCTGTTCGAGCGGTTCATCAACGAGGGCCGCACGACCTACCCGGACGTCGACATCGACTTCTCCTCCGAGCGCCGCGAGGAGGTCATCCAGTACATCTACCGGCGCTACGGCCCGGAGCACACGGGCATGGTCTGCAACCTCGTGACGTATCGAGCTCGATCCGCCGTCCGCGAGGTGGGTGTGGCGCTGGGGTTCCCGCGGCCGCTCGTGGATCGCGTGGCGAAGGCGCTCGAGACGTACGACTCGGTGATGGTCCGGCGCGACCTCGAGGCCGACGGCGGCTTTGCCGAGTTCTTCCGGCGCCCCGGCGAGGGTTCCGCGACCGATCGCTCGGGCGACGCGGTGCTGGCGGCGGCCTCGGATGCCGAGGCGCATGGTCTCGTCGACGGCATGGGCCAGCTCAACAAGCGCATGCCGCTCGTCGGCAAGGTGCCGCCCTGGAAGCAGCCGAAACCGGTGGCGGATCCGAGCGCGCCGCCGCCGGATCGGCCGTTCGCGTGGCTCGCCGAGGAGAACGCGGCCGCCGATCCCGCCGATCCCGCTGATCCCGCCGATCCCGCTGGTGCCGCCTCGAGGCCAGGTTTTTCGGTCATTGCCACCCCGGGGCCCGTATCGAGAAATTCGGGCCGGGCGGCTGCCCGGACTGCGGGTGATCGAGCGTGGGAGGCACCGGATTCGGGGCCCGGACTGCCCGAATCTGTCGATACCGGCCCTCCCATGACCGTTACAGAATTTCTGCCGCGCGCCGGGGCGCAGCGCATGGAGATCGAGCGGGCTGGCACCGAACCGCCGGGGCCGAGCCGGTCCGGGATGTGGGAGGAGGCGCCGGAGTCGCCGCCGGCGATCAGGCCGGGCGGGCGCGCGGACGACGAGGGCGGGCCGGGCGACACGCCGGCGAGCGTGGCGTGGCTGCGAGCCGGCCGCGGAACGGGGTACGCGGCGGATCGAGGTCGATTGGCGGGCTCGCGAACGGCGGCGGACCGGCTGGTGGCGCCGTCGCTCGTCGAAGGCAGGCGGATCGATCCGGAAAGCGGCATGCCGGAAACGGAGCCGCGCCGTACCGACCGATCGACGGATCGGCTGGGCCGGCCGAACCATTGGGGCACCGGCGGGAAGCCGCAGCCGGACAACATCCGGGGCGGCATCGGGGTGGACAAGGTGGGGCGGGCGGACCCGCACCGCGAAGCGAGTCGGGACGGAAGCCAGGGCGGGAGCCGCGACGGGCGCGCGGAGCCGCACTCCTCGGTAGCCCGCATCGAGCCGGAGGCGCCGCCCCAGCCCCGCGGCGGCTCGACCCAGGGCATGTCCGACTGGGAGCGCTGGCTGGAGTTCTGCGCCCGCATCGACGGCTTCCCGCGCCACCTCTCCATCCACAGCGGGGGCATGCTCGTCACGGCCGCCCCGCTGATCGACATCGCGCCGCTCGAGCGGGCGACGATGGTCGATCGGGTCGTGGTCCAGTTCGACAAGCGCGACGTCGAGGAGCTGAAGCTCATCAAGCTGGACCTGCTCGGGCTCGGGATGCTCGCCGCGATCGACGAGACGATCCAGCTCATCGAGCACGACTGCGGGACGTGCGTCGTCCTCGACGCGATCCCGGAGCAGGTCCCCGAGGTCTTCGAGATGGTCCAGGCGGCCGACACCGTCGGCGTGTTCCAGATCGAGAGCCGGGCGCAGATGCAGACGCTCCCGAAATCCCGCCCGAAGACGCTCGACGATCTCGTCGTCGAGGTCGCGATCATCCGGCCCGGCCCGATCCAGGGCAACGCCGTGCACCCGTACCTCCGGCGCAAGCAGGGCCTCGAACCCGTGGAGTACCTGCACCCGAGCCTGGAGCCGGTGCTCCGCGATTCGATGGGCGTGATCCTGTACCAGGAGCAGGTCATGCGGATCGCGATCGAGGTCGCGGGGTTCTCACCGGCGGAGAGCGATGGGTTCCGGCGCGCGATGGGCACGTGGCGCTCGAACCGGGAGATGGAGAAGCTCCACCAGCAATTCCACGACGGCTGCATGCGCCAGCCGGGCATGACCGACGAGATCGCCGAGGAGCTGTTCCGGCAGGTCTCGGCGTTCGCGTCCTTCGGCTTCGCGAAGTCCCATGCCGCCGCGTTCGCACGAACCGCGTATGAGTCCTCGTTCCTGAAGCTCTTCTACCCCGCGCAGTTCCTCGTCGGGCTCATCAACGCCCAGCCGATGGGCTTCTACCCGGTCGAGGTGCTCGTCAACGACGCGAAGCGCCACGGGGTCGCGGTCCTGCCGGTCGACCTCAACGCCTCGACGTACAAGACGACGACCGAATGGGTCGGAAGGCCGGGCTGGGCGACCGACGACGGGGAGGCCGACGAGCTGCCGGAGGGCTCCGGGATCGACGAGCGGCCGGAGCCCGTGGTGTCCTCGGCGTGTGTCGTGCCGGGCCGCGAGGCGCGCCGGCAATGGGCGGCCGATTCCGCCACGGGCTGGGGCGTCCGGCTCGGGCTGCATCTCGTGAAGGGGATCGGCGAGCAGCACGAGGAACTGCTCGATCGCGAGCTGGAGCACGGGCCGTACGTGTCGCTCGCGGACGTGGTCGAGCGAACGGGCCTGCCCGAGGAGACGATCGAACGGTTGATCCGGACCGGCGCGCTGGATTCGCTGGGCCGGCCCCGGCGCGAGCTCCTGTGGCAGCTCCGCGAGGTCGCGGGCGCCACGCGGGGACGCGTGGACGGCAAGCAGACGCGTGCGGCATCGATGCCGGCCGCCGGACGACCGATGGACCTTCGATTGCCCGCCACCGAGGCGCCATCCCTGCCACAGATCACCGAATCGGAGCGGATCGGCGACGCCTATGCCGTCGTCGGGCTGGACGCGAAGCGGCAGGTCGTGGGCATGTTCCGGGGCGCGCTGGATCGGCTCGGGGCCGTCACGAACGCGGCGCTGGCCGATCGACGGCCGGGTCCGGTGCGGATCGGCGGGCTCGTCGTGACGCGCCAGCACCCGATGACCGCGAAGGGCACGGTCTTCCTCGCCCTCGAGGACGAGACCGGCATGGTCAACGTCACGCTCTGGCCCGACACGTGGGCAAAGCTCCGTGGCGTCGTTCGGCGCCACGCCCTGCTCATGGTCGATGGCGACCTCCAGCGCGAGTCGAACGTGGTCAACGTGATCGCGCACGAGGTCGTGCCGCTCACGAGCGTCGCGGAGCGCGCCGGCGGCCCGGAGGCGCCCTCAGGCGTGCGACAGCTCGGACATGCGGGCATGCGCCGGCTGGGCTGAAAACCACCGTCGGAGGGCGCATGATCGACGACGCAACACGCTCGTCGTGAGGGAGATAGCGACCCGTGGACGACACCGAACCGTTGGCAGGGACGGAGGCGACCGCCGCGTCCTCACGGGAGGTGAGCGAGCCTGCGCACCCACAGGCCGCACCAGTCGTCGACCTGTGGCCGTCCCGCGGAGTGCTATTGAGCTCGGTCTTGATCGGCTTTCCGGGCGGCTTCGGACTGGTCGCTCGGAACGTCTGGCGCATGGGCAAGCACACACCCGCCCGACTGATCCTGCTCGTCGGCGTGGGGCTCGCCGCCGCCTACTTCTTCCTGCTGCCCGACGATGTGCCCAGAACCCTCATTCTCGCGATCAACGCGGGCGTCGCAGGTGGCTTGTACTCGTACGCACTCCGCCAGGAAGCGGCTGCCGCAGCCGCCAGCGTGAACGTTCGCCACGCGTCCATCAAGAGCGGGATCGCCACCATCGGCGGCGGTTGGCTCGCCACCGCCGGTCCGCCCATCCTGCTTGCACTCATCCTGGGATATGGAGCGGCCCCGAACCCCGCGCTCGCTGGGACCATCGTCTTCGGGACCAAGGGATCAGGATGTGACGTGACGCAACAAGGATCGATCTCGACCGGTGGCCCGATGTACTGGGTGGCGTATCTGTCACGAGATGCGCGGGACGGTGAGGTCATTCGCATCAGCGAGCGTGCCCCCGGCCTCGAGGACCTGCCACCGCGTGAGCTGGTCGTTGATGGAGAGGCCTTCTGCGTCAGCAACGACGGGTACGCATTCGCGCTTCCGGGCGAAACGATCACCGTCGAACTGACGATCGGGTCGGAACGCCTCGCGTTCGGCCAGGTGACGATTCCCGGCCAGTAGCCAGTCCTGGCGTATCGTCCCGGCATGCCGCACGTGCATCCCGCGGCCGCGGGGACACTGGAACCGCCTGATCGCGGTCTTCGGGCTGACGCTCGCGAGCTTCGTGGTCGAGGTGATCGGCGGGCTGCTGACGAACAGCCTCGCGCTGCTTGGCGACGCCGGCCACGTGTTCACGGACGTCTTCGGGATCGGCTTCGCGCTGAGCGCGATCTGGATCGCCGGGCGACCGGCGATCAGCGCCCGGACCTTCGGCTACCTGCGCCTCGAGATCCTCGCGGCGGGGGCGAACGCGATCCTCCAGCTCGAGACCCTCGACCACGTCCGTTGGGAGCAGCGAGCCGAGCAGGCGCAGCTCTAGGTTTCCGCGGCGGCTCGGTCCGCGGCGGCGCCGATCAGGCGCTCGACGATGACGACATCCCGCCAGGCGCCGTCCAGCTTGCCGTGGCGGCGGTAGACGCCGACTTCGCGAAAGCCAACCGAGGCCAGCATCGCGCGGCTCGCCGCGTTCTCGATGAACACGCGGGAGACGAGCTTCCAGAAGCCCTGTGCGGCTGCCTCGGCCGCGAGCGTCTCCATGAGCTGCCGCCCGAGGTCGCGGCCCCGATGGGACCTTGCGACGTAGACGCCGAACTCGGCAACGCCGGCGTACGCCGCACGAGGTCGATACGTCGAGGACGAGGCGAACCCGATGACGTCGGTCGAATCCTCGGCGACGACGATCGGGTGCCGGTCGTCGAACCAGCGTTCGATGTCGTCGGCCGTTCGAGGGCGCGTCTCGAAGGTCGCGATCCGGTCCTCGATGCCCTCGTTGTAGATCCGGGCGATGGCCGCGGCGTCCGCCACCACGGCGAGCCGGATGCCCATGCGGTGGAGCGAGGGGGGCGAGCTAACGCCGAGCGGTCGCGCGCTTCGGCGCGGGCTTGCCGCCCGGCTTGCCACCCTGCTGGGCGCGGCGCGGGCTCGACTCGCGCAGGAAGCGCCGGTACCACGCGGCGGCGGCGGCGTAGAGCGCACCGAGAACGGGGCCGGTGAGAACAGCGGAACTCACGAAGCCTCCCATGAGGTCGGAGGTCACGACGCCACCAACGCATGTCGTATCGATCCGGGGAAGGAAGACGATGAACAGGGCGCCCTGCAGCAATCCGACAGCCAATCCCAGCAGGTAGCTCGCGCGTTTGGCGAAGAATCCAGCGACGAGCTGCGGCGCCAGTGCTGAGCCGGGTACCAGCGCCAATTGGCATAGGAAGAGCGATCCGGTCATGCGCGGGAGCACCAGTGGCAGGACCAACCCGGCAACCGAAAGACCGATCGCGGCGAGGAATGACCAGTGGGTTAGTAAGCCTGGCAGCGCGCGTAGGTCCTCGATTGGATGAGCCGGGTGGTACGCCGTGCGGAAGGCCGTCATGAGCCCGGGGCGCGCCGGCGCGGTCGTTGCTTTCGCCGCCGCCCCCGACTTCGCCGGCGCGGGCCGGGCGTTCGCGCGCTGGTTCGCCGCGGGTTGGGCGGCGGTCTCGACCTGCTCGTCGAGGTCCAGGTCGTCGGGTTGGGTGGCCTGCCGGTATCGCTTGCGCGCCTCGGCGCGGTTGGTCTGCTTGGCGCGGGCCACGCTGTCTCCTCGAGTGGTTGGGACGCTGGTCGGCTTCGGGCTCGGAATCGTACGCGCCGCGGGACCCTTTGGGTGATCCGCCGATAAGCCGCAGGTGAGCGGCGGGTGAGCCGCCGCTGCTACAACCCCGGAGCCGTCCCGCCCGGCCTCGCTGACACCCTGTCGGAGGTCGATCGTGGAGCGTCGTCTTGCGCCCATCGCTGCGCTGCTCATTGCGCTGTCCGTTGCCGGCGTGGCCTTCGCGG